>JAGHRU010000222.1 GCA_018066225.1 Candidatus Equimonas enterica | reverse complement strand
GGCCGAGAAGCAAGCGGTGAAGCAACGCATCAAGGCTGGGCTGGAAGGCCTTGTCGGTGTTGTCCCCGGGCTCTTGGAAGCCAAAGTACATATTGACGGCCGCCTGGCCTCTTCCAATGCCGACCTTATGCTCGACACCACGCTCGAGAGTCCTGCTGCCCTGCAAGGCTATGCCCAGCACCCCGAGCATCTCAGAGTGGCCAACGAGCAGGTGCGTCCCTACACGGCGCAACGCACTTGTCTCGACTACGAGTTGTAGCCATGAAGCACACCCTACAAGTTCGCGTCACGCCCGAGATAGCCGCTGCGACAGGCCGTTTGCGACGCTATGTCGCCACGCAGCTGGACGTCGCTCCCTCCGACATCACGAGCCTTCGCGTCACGCGTCGCAGCATCGACGCTCGCGGACGGCAGATTTTCGTGGGCCTCACCCTCGATGTGTGGTGCGGTGAGCAGCCACCTGCGCTCACCTTCTCGCCCATCGACTACCCCGATGTCAGTGCGGCGCAGCCCGTTGTCATCGTGGGGGCAGGCCCGGCAGGACTCTTCGCCGCTTTGCGCCTCATCGAGTTGGGTCGCCGCCCCATCATACTCGAAAGGGGCAAGGACGTCCACGCCCGCAAGGTGGATCTCGCCCGTATCTCGCGCGACCACCGTGTCGATGACGAGAGCAATTACAGCTTCGGCGAGGGCGGCGCTGGTGCATATAGCGATGGCAAACTCTTCACCCGCAGCAAGAAGCGTGGCAATGCCGACAAGATATTGCGCGTCTTCTGCCAGCACGGTGCCAGCCTTGATATCCTCGTCGATGCCCATCCACACATCGGCACTGACCGCCTGCCCGCCATCATCGAAGCCATGCGCGAGCGTATCATCGCCTCGGGTGGCGAGGTGCATTTCCTGACGCGGGTCGATGCGTTGCTTTTCGACGCACAGCGCGCGCGGGTCGTGGGTGCACGCAGTGCCGACGGACGGGAGTGGCAAGGCCCTGTCATCCTGGCCACGGGACACTCTGCCCGCGATGTCTATCGCTACCTCCATGCTGCCGATGTCCCCATCCTGCCCAAGGCCTTGGCCCTCGGCGTGCGACTCGAGCACCCGTCGCACCTCATCGATCAGATCATGTACCACTCTCGCGAAGGCCGTGGCGCTTATCTGCCCGCTGCCGAGTACAACATGGTGGTGCAGCAAGGCGGCCGTGGTGTATATAGTTTCTGCATGTGCCCCGGCGGCGTTGTCGTCCCTGCCGCCAGCGGTGCGGCGCAGGTGGTGGTCAATGGCATGAGTGCTTCTCACCGAGGTGGCAAGTGGAGCAATTCGGGTATGGTGGTGGAGACGCACCCCGAGGACCTTGACGACGCGTTGCTGCCCTTCCTCCAAGACGCGATGCGCGACGACGCTTTCGCCGCCACCCACCCCGACCTCTTCGATGCCGCCAATCCGCTGCGCATGATGTACCTCCAGGAGGCCATTGAGCGTGCCACCTGGCAGCAAGGTGGCTACCGACAGACCGCTCCGGCGCAGCGTATGGCCGACTTCGTCAGCGGCCGTCTCTCTGCCGATCTCCCCGAGAGTTCCTACGCGCCGGGCTTGCTGGCTTCCCCCCTTCACTTCTGGCTGCCGAAGTTCTTGTCGCAGCGGCTGCGCGGTGGCCTGCGCACCTTCGGCCAGCGCTACCGTGGTTTCCTCACCAACGCGGCCGTGGTCATCGCGGCCGAGACCCGCACCTCTGCGCCGCTGCGTATCCCGCGCGATGCCGCGACGCTGCACCATATCACCTTCCCCGGGCTCTATCCTTGCGGCGAAGGCGCAGGCTATGCTGGCGGCATCGTCTCGGCCGGTGTCGATGGCGAGCGATGCGCCGAGGCTGTGGTGGCTGGTGCTTAACCTACGCTGACCTTTCCCCTTTTCCCTACCTGCTATGCACAAGTTTCTCCTCACCCTTTTTGCACTGTGCGCAGTGGCTCTCGCTGTGGCACAGTCGCCGCGTCCCTTCGTGCTCTATGCCGCCGATGGTGTGACGCGCTTGGGCTATGGACAGCGGGCAGAGGGCGCTATGCCGCCTGCGCTCCGTGCACGCTATGCTGCTGCACAGCGCACCCAGTGGTTTGCCGCTGCCTCTGCGGACGGCCGACCGCCGCTATCGCGTGCCCCGATGTCCCCTGTTCCGCCGCTTTTGGAGGGCTGGGTGCGTCATCAAGAGGCCCCCTACAACGCCCTGTGCCCGCACTACATCTACGACGATGGCACAGTCAGTCCCGAGCCCTGCGTCGTGGGCTGCGTCGCCACTGCCATGGAGAGCATCATCAGCTACTATGGCCGTATGCTCACCCTTCCTGACACGCTCCACGGTTGGCAGATTGAGCACTACGCCGTAGCCGACATCCTTCCCGGTGAACGGCTGGATGCTGGCCTTATCCGCCCTGTCTATGCGGCGGGAGACTACACCGAGGAGGAAGCCTCTGCCGTAGCGCGTCTCTCCCTCTGGCTCGGCATGATGACGCACATGCGTTGGGGTGTCACTGCCAGCGGCACCTATGTCTCTGCCTACGCCTCCGAGTTGCCACGCACCTTGGGCTTCGGCTACGTCCGCTACCTTGACTCTTATCTCTATCCCCCAGAGACGTGGCGCGAACTGCTCATGCGCGAACTGCGTGAGGGCAGACCCGTCCTCTACGCTGGTGATGTCATGGCAGGTGGCGGCCACGCATTTGTACTCGATGGCTATGATGCGCAGGGCTATGTCCATGTCAATTGGGGCTATGACGGCAACTACGACGGCTACTTTCCCCTCGAGTTGCTCAACTTTGCCGTCCCTCTTGGCAGTGAGACCGAGACAGATATCCCGATGGGCTATGCCTGCAATCAGGAGGCCGTCTTCGTCCACCCCGACTCCCTCGACATCGTGCTTCCCGACACCCTGGAACGTACGGGATATGAGGTGAGGGTGGAGGAGGTACGTCCCCTCGCCGATGTCATCGCGGGCAAATATACGCCTTACGCCATCACCCTGCACAACACGTCGGCCTATGACCTCACTACGCCATTCATCCTTGTTAGCAACGCCGAGACCGACACCCTCTGGTACGAACAAGGCGAAGGCGCGGCCATCTTCGGCACAACGCTGTCGCCCGATGAGCGCCGCACCCTGACCGTCCATGCCCGCTTTGAGACTGCTGGCCGCCGACAGTTGCGGCTCTCGCCCGACGGTAAGGCCAGCATCTACGAGAGTCCGCTTATCGAAGTTGCCCCCTTTGTGGCCGACGATGTGGCGGTCGGTAAGCCCGAGTTGTGCTGTGAGCGCCTTGGCGAAGCCCAGTTGGTCATTCCCTATACCAATAGCAGCAGTACCCGTAGCGGCGGACAGGTCACTTACTGCCTCTCCCCGGGCAAGACGGCATGGGACGACGGCGAGCCACGCCATGTCCACTACCTCTATGTGCCTGCCCATGCGCGTCAGAGCGACACTGTGACCTTCTCTCACCTCACCCCGGGAGAGACCTACACGCTCCTGGTGCGCTACGACTGGCAACCGCAGCAAGTGTTTACCTTCACCCTTCCCACTGACCTCACCAGCGTTGTTACGCCCACCGCGCCGGCCTCAGCCGACACACCAGCCTACGGCCTTGACGGCCGCCTGATAGGTGACAAGAGTACCGAGCAGGTCATCATCGTGGGCGGCAATAAGCATTTACGACCATGACCTTGCACCATCAGCTCGTCACAACGACCGCCGACGGCGTCCGCGAAGCCCATCAGCATACCTACGACTGCCGTGTTCTCCCTGACGACAAGGACTTTGTGCTGGTCTATCCGGACAAGGAAAATCACGGCATTACCCGTCTGGTCATCACGCCAACGTCGCTGCGTATCCACCAGCGGGGCGACAATCGTCACGATATGCTCATCGCCAGTGGAGCGTGTCACGCGGCGCGTTTCATCACATCGGCAGGTGCGCTCGACTTGCAGGTAGAGACGCTGTTCTTGGAGGTGACAGAGACCAAGCTACAAGCCCTCTACGACCTCTATGCTGCCCAAAACCTGTTGCTGCATTGCCACCTCACGCTCTCGTGGCAGCCCTAAGCATTTACACCAAAACCCTATACCATTATGACCCCTATCCGCACTTACATCAGCGAAAACGAGCCCCGCTTCCTCGAAGAGTGGGCTTCGCTTATCCGTATTCCTTCTATCTCTGCGCTGCCAGAGCACAAGGCCGACATGACGCGCTGCGCCGAGCGTTGGCGTGAATTGCTGCTCGAGGCTGGTGCCGACCGTGCCGAAGTGATGCCTTCGGCGGGCAATCCGCTCGTCTATGGTGAGAAGATAGTCAATCCCGAAGCCAAGACCGTGCTCATCTACGCCCATTACGATGTCATGCCTGCCGAGCCGCTCGATCTCTGGCAGTCCGACCCCTTTGAACCCGAAATACGCGACGGTCGCCTCTATGCCCGCGGTGCTGACGACGACAAGGGGCAAGCCATGATACAGGTCAAGGCTTTTGAATACCTTGTCCGCCATGACCTGCTCACCCACAACGTGAAGTTCATCTTCGAGGGTGAGGAGGAGATAGGCAGTCCTTCGCTCTCTGGCTTTTTGGCCGAGCACAAGGCCTTGCTGCGCAGCGACGTCATCCCCGTCAGCGACACCTCTATGCTGTCTGCCGACCTGCCTTCTCTGACGACGGGTCTGCGCGGTTTGGCTTACTGGGAAGTGGAGGTGACAGGTCCTTGCCGCGACCTGCACAGTGGCCACTTCGGCGGCGCTGTTGCCAATCCCGCCAACGTGCTCTGCGAACTCCTCGCGCAGGTCGTCGATGCCGACGGACGCATCGCCATTCCCGGCTTTTATGACGACGTGGAAGACCTGTCGCAAGCCGAGCGCGACATGATACATGCCATTCCCTTCGACGAAGCGCGTTATAAGCAGGCCATCGATGTCGATGAACTGCGTGGGGAGGCAGGTTACAACACCATTGAGCGCAATGCTTGCCGTCCGTCTTTCGACATCTGCGGCATGTGGAGCGGCTACACCGGGGAAGGTGCGAAGACGGTGCTTCCCTCCAAGGCGTATGCCAAGGTGTCGTGCCGCCTTGTGCCCCATCAGCAGCACGAGAAGATCTCGCAACTCTTCGTAGATTACATCACCAGCATAGCCCCGAAATGTGTGCGCGTGAAGGTGACGCCGCTCCATGGCGGTGAAGGCTATGTCTGTCCCATCTCTCTGCCCGCCTACAAGGCCGCCGAGGCTGGCTTCACCGAGGCTTTCGGCAAGCGGCCTTTGGCAGTGCGTCGTGGCGGTAGCATCCCCATCATCAGCGACTTTGAGCGCGTGCTGGGCGTGAAGACCATTCTGATGGGTTTCGGTTTGGAAGCCAATGCCATCCATTCGCCCAACGAGAGTTTCTCGCTCGATATCTTCCGTCGTGGCATCGAGGCCGTTGTCGGCTTCCATCGCCACTACGCGTAGGCTGTATAGCCTGATAGGACAACGCCAATCCCCGCTTCGGACAGTGCCGAAACGGGGATTGGCGTTTCTTGTGTTGTGCTGTTATAAGTCTTCGCCTGTGAAATGCAGGGGCAGCAGGTCGGCTATGGAGCGCAGGACAAAGACCTGCTTACTGCCGTAGAGCAGCACGCGGATAGGGCGGTGGTAGCGTTGTTCGCTCTCGATGAGCGACTGACGGCATACCCCGCAGGGACTGATGGGGTGGTCGAGAAATGCGCCGTCGCTCTCGCGCCATGCTGCGATGGCAATGGCTTCAAACGGGATGCCGGGGTAGTTGGCCGCCGCCCAGTTCATGGTGGTGCGCTCGGCGCACAGCGAAGGCGAGAAGGCGGCATTCTCCTGATTGCTCCCGGCCACGATGTCGCCTGTGGTCAGGCGAATGGCTGCGCCGACATGGAAATGGGAGTAGGGCGCATAAGCGGTCTGCGTGGCTGCCTTGGCGCGAGCGATGAGTGCTTGGTCGGCCTCGGGCAATTCATCGGGTGTGCAGACCTGAATGGGGATGGTGACGTGATGAGTTTCCATGTGTGGCGTGTTGTGTTAAGCGTTGTGGGCAGAGCGTTTCATTTTACTGCCCATTAAAATCCATTTTACTGCCCACTAAAATCAACGCGACTGGGCACGCGGCTAACGCCCTATCCACGCTTCGGGATTGAGTTTTGCCGTCTCCTTGCGCAGTTGGAAGTGGAGGGTGCAGTTGCCCGAGGCGTCGCGGGCGACGGTGCCAAGGGTTTGGCGGGTGCTGACCTTCTGGCCTTGGTGTACGGCGGCCGACGAGAGGTTGCAATAGACGCTCATGTAGGAGCCGTGGCGTACGATGATATTGACCATGCCGCCGTAGGAGAAGATGGCCGACACCTCGCCGTCGAACACACAGCGTGCCTGTGCGCCGGCTCGTCCCGTGAGGTTAATGCCCTTGTTGTCGAGGGTGACGCCGTTGAGACCGGCCACGTTGTACTGCCCGAAGTGCGAAGATATGGTGTAGGCACCCGTGATGGGGACAGGCAGGCGTCCCTTGTTGCTGGTAAACGATGAGGAGAGGGCGCGGTCGGCATTGTCGGGGGCGTTGAACTTGGGCGTGGTGCTTTGGCTCTTCTCTGCCGTCTTCGTCTCGCTCTTGGCGCTGGTAGAGGTCTTGCCCTTCTTGCTTTTGGCGGCTTGCGCCTCGGCTTCGGCTTTCTTCTTGCGGGCAGCCTCGGCTTGTGCAGCCTCGCGCCGTGCCTTCTCTTCCGCGGCTTTGCGGCGGGCTTCTGCGGCGGCTATCTCCTTCTGTATGAGGGCATCGATGCGAGCGTTGAGGCTGTTGTATTGCTTGCGCTGCTGATTGATGGCCGATTGCAACTGGGCACTCTTCTTGTTGAGTTCGTTCACCACGGTCTGTCGCTCACGCTTCTGGCCTTCGAGTTTCGTCTGCTGCTGTCGGCCTTCTGCCATGAGGTTGTCCTTCTGCACCTTGACGCCGAGAAGTTCGTTGCGCTTGCGCTGCACCGCTTCTTCCTTGTGCTTGATGACGAGGCCCTGGGCACGCTCATACTTGCTGTAATCCTGTGCGTAGCGCAGACGGCGGTACATCTGGCGAAAGTCCTTGGCGGCGAAGATGAACATCAGTTTGCTTTGCGCATTGCGATTGCGAAACATATACATCACGCCGTGGCGGTACTTGCGCTTACACTCCGCGAGGTCTTTCTCCAACGCCCGCAGTTCGCTCGTGAGTGTGCCGATGTTGTTGGTCAGCGTGTCGATTTCCGACTGTATGCCCGCGATGTAGCGTTGATTTTCTCCTATCTGCGCATCGATGAGGTTGAGGTTGGAGAGTTGCGAACGTACGTCTTTCTTGGTGCTTTTGAGCAGACTCTCGTTTTCCGACATCTGCTTTTTGAGGCGCGCCTGTTCGCCCTGGAGTTTCTGGATGTCCTTGTTGGTGTATTGCTGCTTGGTGCTGGACTTCTGCTTGCCTTTGCTGGTCGTCTTCTTTTTCTGCTGTGCAGTGCCGCCTTTCTTCGCCGCTGTCTTTTTTGTGACAGCGGTGGTGCGGGCTTTCTGCTGGGGCTTAGCCGATTTCTTGGGCTGCTGCGCCGAGAGCGTGAGTGCTATGAGGCAAGCGAAGAGGAGAGAGGTGATGCGCATGTCTATTGGCCGATGAGTTGTTGGAGCAGCGCATTGGCATCGCGCTTGCTGTACTTGGAGGAGATGGTGGTGCGGGTCTCCCACTTCGCGTTGTTGTCAAGGCGGGAGAGCTGGAGCGTAAGTCCCATATCTTGGCCTGCGCCACGGAAGGCGAGGTCGATGCACTGCGGGAACGGTTTGCCGCCGAGTCGCGTGAAGTCATCATAGCGGCAGACCAGTTCGCCGGCCTTATGGCGCGTGTCTTTGCTCTCCACCGTGACGCGCGAGATTTGCGCTGTCTTGGTAGCCGTCACGAAGTTGTAGTCCAGCGCCTTGGCATCCTTGAGTTGCAACAAGGTGTGGTCGCCGCTCTCGCTTACGCTGAAACGGTGCAACTGCCCGGCAGCGAAGCGTTGGCCTGGCACGAAGAGCTCGTTCCAAAGCAACGACTGGAAAGCGTAGAAGTCCAAATCGGCGGTTTGCAAAAACGCCACCTGGTCGTAACGGGCACGGACATACTGCTTATTGACACGGTCCACGATGAGCACATCTTGGGGCGTAAATTCCAGCCGTCCCACCTCAATGCCGAGCACGGTGAGCGAGAGTTGTACGACATCATCGCGCTTCATCTTGAGCGTACCGCCGACGCTGAGGTTTTTGCCTGCCCCCTGCACATTGATCTTGGCGTGTGCTGTGATGCACGTCTGCGTCTGTGCGTTGGCCGCGACACGCTTCTTGTAGGCCATCGCTGCGGCCTCGGTGCGTGCGGTTTCCTTATCTTTGCTGCCGTCACTTGCGGACTTCGTCGTGCCGCAAGCCGTCATCAGGCATAGGGCCACAAGGGCTACTAATAGGTGCTTCATATTCGCTTTCTTCTGATTTTACTGCGTAGTTTGTTCTTATCGGCCTTTTCAGCCGTCTTGAGTGCCTCCTGCCAGTAACGCACTGCCGTCTTGCTTTCGCCGCAGCGGTAGTAGATGTCGCCAGCGTGGTCATAGTAGGTGGCCGACGAGCCATCTCCGAGGTGCTTCAAGGCCTCATCGATGTAGATGCGTGCCTGTGTGTATTGGCGTTTGAGGTAGAGTATCCAAGCGTAGGTGTCGAGATAGGTGGCATTGTGAGGCTCTTGCTCCACCGTCTTTCGGCTCATCTGCTCTGCGCGGTCGAGGTCTTGAGCGCGCAGCGAGAGGTAGTAGGCGTAGTTGTTGAGGCAGGTGATGTTGTCGGCGTTGTACTGCAAGGCACGGTCGTAGGCGACAAAGGCTTCGGTCTCATGCCCGAGGCTATGCTGTGCATCGCCAAGTGCGGTGTAGTATTCCGCCGCCATCTCCGTGTCGTATTGGCTGTCGGTGTCGATGTGGACAGCACCGCGCGTGTAGGCATCGACCGCGGCCTTGAAGTTGCCGCGCGTATGCTCTGCTATGCCTTCGTAGAAGTAGAAGACGGTGTTGCCGGGATTGTAGATTTGCCCATCGCGGCAGAGGGCGATGACGGCGTCGATGTCTTCCTGCCCAAGGCGGATGCCCAGCAGTTGCAGACGTGCTGGTGCATAGTCGGGCAGGTCACGCAAAATGGCCGACAAGGGCAGCGTCATCGTCGTCTCCGGTAGCCGGACAAAGCCGATGTAGAGCGCACAGATTTCGCCGATGGCCGGTGTGTCCATACGGTAGCCCAAGGCTTGCTCACAGACAGCGAGCACCTCGGTGCTGTCACGATGGGTGTTGAGGGCATCCAGCGTATAGGCCCGCATCACTTCGGCGCGCGCTTCGGAGGTCGTGTTAGGGTTGAGGAGCACATCGTCCATCATCGCTTGATAGAGCGAGTCTGCCCCGATGGCTTTGTAGTAGGCGAGGGTGGAGATTTGGGCGAAGGCGTTGTTGGGCTCTGCTGTGAGTACATCGGTGTAGAGACGATGGGCTTGCTCGCGGTGCCCATTCTGCATGTGCAGGTCGCCAAGCAGGACACGGTAGCGCAGATCCGTGGGATAGGCGGCACAGAGGTCCTCAATGGCGGTGTAGGCGTTGGTGGAGTCGCCCATCTCGCTGTATATCTTGAATTTCTCGAGGCTATACTCTTCGCAAGGGCCCTCCATAGTTTCCAAGCGCGAGAGGGCGCGGATAGCCCCTTCGTAGTCGCCGTTGGCTTCGTAGAGTCGGGTGAGAAACTCGTAGCCTTCTGCCGACGGGTGGTCGCCCACCAGCCGCTCGTAGAGCGCGATGGCGTGAGGAAAGTCGCCCATAGAGGCGTAGCGCTGCGCCAGCATTTCGCGGTAGTACTTGTTGGCAGGCTCAAGGGCGACGGCGCGTGCGAGCATCTTGTCGGCTTCGCCTACCTCGATGCTGTCGCTGAAAGGCGATAGGGTGTATTTGATGCGGGCCATCTCGAAGAGCGCCTCTGGGGCATCGGGGTTGATGGCAAGGGCACGCCCCAGCAACTCGTAGGCGGCATCGAGGTGCTCGCCTTGCTTCTGGCGGACGGCTTCGAGGAAATACTGGTCGAAGCGTATCTGCGCTTCTCGTGGCAGGGCTGCCCGTGCCGCTACGCCGCCTGCCATGCTGATGCCACGGGGACGGGGCGTGTAGTGCTGACGGAAGGCGTCGGTACACGACGAGAGCAGGCAGAGGAGCAAGAGGCAGCCGAGGCAGAAGCGTTTCATACGGGCGATGCTATATATCTATTTAGGTGTAGGCGCACATCACTGCACCCCAGTGTGGCCGAAGCCGCCTGCGCCACGCTCGGTGGCATCGAGGCTGGTCACTTCTGTCCACTGGGCAGTCTCGTGCTTGCAGATGACGGCCTGTGCGATGCGCTCGCCGTCGGCGATGACGAAAGGCTCTGAGGAGAGATTGATGAGGATGACGCACCACTCGCCGCGGTAGTCGGCATCGACGGTGCCGGGAGCGTTGAGGACGGTAATGCCGTGCTTGATGGCGAGCCCTGAACGGGGACGCACTTGCGCCTCGTAGCCCTCGGGGATGGCCACATAAAGGCCGGTGGGCACCAGCACGCGCTCCATCGGCTGCAAGGTGATGGGCGCATCGAGGTTGGCACGCAGGTCGAAACCTGCGCTGCCTGCCGTGGCGTATTGGGGCAGCGGGTGATGTGATTTATTGACGATTTGGACTTGCATAATGCGGTGTCGGGAGGTGATATTGACTAATTTGGGGCAAATTTACGCATTTCCTTGCATATAGAGTGCCGTATTTCGGAAAATTTGAGTTATTTTTGCACGGAAATAGAAATCCTCTCCTATGAATTGGAAGCAACTTCTCTCCTCGCGGCGTCTCGGCAAAGAGGATAAGCCTACACCAGCCACGGAGCGTCGCACGGAGTATCAGCGCGATTACGATCGCCTCATCTTCTCTGCGCCGTTTCGTCGGTTGCAAAACAAGACGCAGGTTTTCCCATTGCCCGGCAGCATCTTCGTGCACAACCGTCTGACCCATTCCCTCGAAGTGTCGTCGGTGGGCAGAAGTCTGGGCACCGATGTGGCCAGCGAACTGCTGTCGCGCCACGAAGACCTGGCCACGACCGACATACACAGTATCGGTGCCATCGTCAGTGCCGCTTGCCTGGCGCACGACATGGGCAACCCGCCCTTTGGTCATAGCGGCGAGCGTGCCATACGCAGTTTCTTCACCGAAGGCCGCGGGCAAGAGGTGCGTGAGAAGGTGGGAGAGAAGACGTGGGCCGACATCACCAACTTCGACGGCAATGCCAATACCTTCCGTCTGCTGACCCATCAGTTTAATGGCCGTCGCAAGGGGGGCTTCGTCATGACCTATTCCACCTTGGCTGCCATCGTGAAATATCCCTGCTGCGCCACGCTGGCGGGCCGCAAGAGCAAGTTTGGCTTCTTTGAGCCCGAGCGTGAAATCTTCGTACGCATCGCCACTGCGTTGGGTATGCGCTGCCTGACCAACGACGACGGCATACTGCGCTATGCGCGTCACCCGCTGGTCTATCTCGTAGAGGCTGCCGACGACATCTGCTACGAAATCATGGACATCGAGGACGCCCACAAGTTGCGTCTGCTCTCCTATGAGCAGACCGAAGACCTGCTCTTGGGCTTTTTCGACGATGCCGAGCGCGAGGCCATCTATCACGCTTACCCCACCGACACCGACCGCGGCGACAAAATCGTCTATTACCGCTCCTGCGTCATCAATGCCTTGGAGCGTGCCTGCGTCGCGGTGTTTGTGGCCAACGAGCAAGCCATTCTCGATGGCACTTTTGAGGGGTCGCTCATCGACCATCTGCCCGAGCGTCTGCGCACAGCCTACCAGCGTTGTGAAGATATCGCGGTGAAGCAGATCTACAACTGCAAGGAGGTGACCGACATCGACATGGCGGGCTACCACATCATCTATACGCTGCTTGAACTCTTCACCGATGCCGTCATCGCTCCCGACAAGGCCTACTCGCGCCTGCTCTTGAAGCAAGTGTCGAGCCAGTACGAAATGCAGGCCGACGATCTCGCCACGCGCGTGATGGCCGTCTTGGACTACCTGAGCGGCATGACCGATGTCTATGCCCTCGACTTGTATCGCAAAATAGGCGGTCAGCAGTTGCCGATGGTGTAGCCCCGAGAGGGCAGAAAAACGCTCTGCCTAGACGCGAAAAACTATCTGCCCTTGTCGTTTCGACGGTCTGCCCTCATCGTTTCGACGGTCTGCCCTTGTCGTGAAGTACCTCTCGTAAGCCTTGAAAATCAGTGACTTGCAATAGATAAAAACATAACACCTTATACTATGCCTCTTCAAACCGATAAAGACCTCAAATTGTACTACTCCATCAGCGAAGTAGCCGCTATGTTTGATGTCAATGAGACCCTCTTGCGTTTCTGGGAACGGGAATTTCCGCAACAGATAGCCCCGACCAAGGGCAGCCGTGGCGTCAGAAAATATACCAAGGACGATATAGAGCAGATACGCATCGTCTATAATCTGGTGCGTGTCCGCGGTCTGAAAATCGCTGCTGCGCGCGAGGCCTTGCGCAAAAATCACGCTGGCACGGTGCGCACCACCGAGGTGGTGGATCGCCTCCGCCATATCCGTGAGCAACTCGTCAAGATAAAGCGCGAAATGGCAGGTATGGCCTAAGGCCGACACACCACAGATATGGCAAAAGATAAGACCTCTTACGTTTGCTCCGAGTGTGGCTACGACAGTCCCAAAT
>JAGHRU010000068.1 GCA_018066225.1 Candidatus Equimonas enterica | reverse complement strand
GAGGGTGGCTATGTGATGCAGACGAAGGACGGCAACTATAACTATCAGACGAAAAATGATAACGGTCTTGCATCTTCGGCAAATATAAATACGGCAGCTGCATATCCCATTACGGTAAACTTCGTGTCTGCTGATTCTATTAATTTGGCTTTGAATGGTGCTGCAACAGGTGCCGTATTCCATTATAATACGGCGGGCTATTTCCGCTTCTATAAGAAAGGTGGCCAAGCGGCTGTCTATCTTTACAAGAAGTCGGGAGGTAGCACCTACAGCGGCTTCACCACGCTGCTCCAGCGTGAGACCATCAGCATCGCAGCCAAGGCTTACGACGACAAGACCGATAGGTACTACGGCACATACTACTCCGCCAACAACCTCATTGTGGGCGATGACATGACTTGCGCCGTGGTTGGTGTCAATGAAGACAAGACCAAGATTGTGGTCAATACCTTTGAGGCTGGCGACATCATCCCCGCTAATACTGGCTTCATGGTGTCTTCCGACGAGTCTGGCGACCACTACATGGCGGTGACGACGGCTACGCCGAGCGCACTTCCCGGCAGCAACCTCCTGCGTGGCAGCATAGAGAAGGCTACGACGACGGGTCCTGACGAGGATGTGACCTACCTCTTCTACAAACTCACCTTCCACGATGGCAAAGACCTCGGTTTCTGGTGGGGTGCTGACGACGGCACCGCCTTCGAGAATGGTGCCCACAAGGCTTACCTCGCTGTGCCCCAAGATGTGGCAATGCAGGTACGCGGCTTTGCCTTTGGCGATATGGAGACTGCCATCAGCACGGTGACGACTGCCGAGACTGTCGCACCGCTCTACGACCTCCAAGGCCGCCGCATCAGTGCGCCCCAGCATGGCGGGCTCTACATCCAGGGTGGTAAGAAATATATCAAGTAGTTCTTTACAAACAAAACAGATACATAGCAATGAAAACATATATTTCCCCCAAGACACGCATGATAACCCTCGACACGCTGGCCTTCCTCATGGGCGGTAGTGTCGGTGTGAAGACCGACAAAGACCTCGGCAATGAGGTCGGCGATGAAGAGCAGTTCGCACGCCGCAAAGAAGGCGTGTGGACTTGGATAGCCGACGAAGAGGAGTAACCGTTTCGCCAACTCCGCGCAATAACATCAGTGGCGGCTGCCCGTTCCCCACAGTGGGGTGGGCAGCCGCCTGCTTTTCTTATCTGCCCTCACACGACAAGGGCAGACGGGTAAAACAATCTGCCCTTGTCGTTACGACGCTCTGCCCAGACAGTTTCGTCCGTCTGCCCAGAGCGTGAAAAGGCGCACGGCGTGGGCAGACACAAACGACCGCACAGACTGCTTTCGGGCAGCGTGTGCGGTCGTTCCTACCTGCGGGGGTGCTTCTCTTAACTGCGGGAGATTTGCAGGCCTTTCGTCGAGATGTCCATCTTGACAAAGCGCGCGCAGGGCGTCAGCGGATTGTCGTGCAGCAGACGGCGGATGCGCGTGGCCGCTTCGGGGTCTTTGGCCACCATGTAGAGGAAGCCGCCACCGCCTGCTCCCGGCAGTTTGTAGCCCGTGCAGAGGTCATCGACCTCGGCGCAGAGCCGCGCCACGGTGGGCGGGTTGGTGCCGCTGTCGAGCAGGCAGTTTTGCTGCCATGTGGTGCGAATGGCCTTGCCATAGGCCGCGAAGTCGCCCATCTGCATGGTGTCGAAGAGGTGGAGGGCATGGTCGCGCATATTGCCCAGCAGGGCGAGGTGCGTCGATGAGTTGAGAAACATGCCGCGCACGATTTCGGCCAAGATGTGCTTGGCGGTGCGGCGCAGCCCTGTGTAGTAGAGCAGATGGCAGTCGTGGGTGTCGGCAGAGGTGAAGAGGGTTTCGGGCAGATAGCGCGCCGTCGCCTTTTGGTCGAAGCCAGCGTGCGTTTGCAGCAGTTTCACGCCCGGCAATACGCCGCCATACTGGTCTTGCCAGCCGCCACCCGTGGTGAGCAGTTGCTCGAGCATGATGGTGCGGTCGGCGATGGTCGTCTTGTCCCAACCGAGGCCGCAGAAGTCGCTCAGCGCACCGAGTACGGTGGCGGCGAGTATGCTGCTCGTCCCCAGGCCGCTCCCTGCGGGCACTGCCGAGAGGAGCGTTATCTCTATGCCGCCGCCCATGTCTTCGAGTTGATGGCGCAGGCTGGGGTAGGCCTCGGCGCAGTATTCGGGCAGGAAGCCGCAGAGCGCCAAGGCTGCCTTGGGTATGGAGAAGGGAGAGCCTACGGTGGTGAAGGCGCGCAACTCCTCGTAGGTCGCTATGCACTCTTCTGCCCCGAGGTCGATGCTGCGGCAGATGATGTGCGGCGCAGCGGTGGGCTTGACGTAGGCTTGCAGCGGCGGCTGGTCGTTGAGCAGTGCCGCTACATTGACTGCGGCACCGCCGCTATACAGACAGTAGGGCGGCGTGTCGGTCCAGCCGCCAGCGAGATCGATGCGCACGGGGGAGCGTCCCCACACAATCTGGTCGTCGTAGGTGGTGCGCTGCGGACGCTGACGCTCGGCACGGGCAGGGGCAAGGAGGCCTTCGCGCAGCAGCGAGAAGGCATGCGCGTCGTCGCCACGCAACACCGCATCGTGGATGCGCGTCATCAGCGGTGCGTCGTCGCCCACAGGCTCGGGCAGCGGCAGGTCGGCAGCGGCATAGAGGCTGCGCATCGTCGCGAGGTCAGTCTGGTAGAATATGCTGCGCCGCCAGTTCTTGGCCAGTGCCGTGAGGTTGCTCTTGCGGTAGGCTTCGCGCTGCGCCGTGAGGCGTGACAGGTTGGCGTGCTGCATGATCTGGTCGGCCGAGAGACGCGGCAAGGCGAGGTATTCTTTCACCATGCTTTTGCTCGGCGTGGGGCTTATCATCCACGAGAGCCACCTGCCGATGTCGGCCGTGTGGCTGACGACGGGGAAGATGGGCGCGTCCTGCAAGTCCGTAGGACCGCTCTTCTCTTCGCCACCGATGCCGCGTGCGGCGAGCCAGTCGCGGAGCAGGCCGCCGAGGTAGCGGGTGGTGGGGTCGAAGAAGTTGCCACGGAAGGCATCGTCGTAGCCATAAGGGCGTATGCACCACTCGCTCTCGCCTACGGGGACAATATCGACGCAGACGCCCGGAGGCAGCGCTATCGTCCAGTTGTTGCGCGGCACGCCTGTGATGACATTGCGCTGCGAGTAGTGCCATGTCTCGGGCACATGGGCGTTTTCTATCCAGATGTTTTCGTTCGTCGCATCGGGCCGACGCTCCACAATGGCGTTTTGCGTGAACACGCTGCTCTGCTGCTTGATGCCCATTTTGAGGATGACGCGCTGGTCGAGCACAAGGTTTTGCAGCGCCAGCGACGAGGACAAGAGCTCGGGCGTCGTGCCGAAGTGGTAGAACTCACCGCCCTGCAACGGCAGTATGGCGACACTCAGGTCGGCGAGCGCGGCATCGGGCTGCGAGGGCGACTGCCCCAGTGCGCCGCCAAAGGCAGTGTAGAGGTCGTAATAGGTGGGTCGCTCGGCCGTGCCACACTTGCCCATCAGCCGCTCCACGGCTCGGTCGGAGAGCAGCCAGATGCCGATGTCCATCAGCCCATAGTGTGTCGGCATGAGGCGTGCCTGCTCCTCCACGCTGGGCTTTTGCAGCATGAAGTCGAGACGCGATGGGGTGTCGCGCCGTAGGTAGAACATGCCGTGGTGGGCAGCCAGCGCAGGGTCGGCCCACAGTCCGTAGCACACAATGTCGGCCTCGGGGATGCGCTGCAACGGCTGCGTCTTGCGTACGAGCATGTCGCCCGAGACGACCATCGTGTGCAGCCCCTCTGGTGCAGCCGCCATCATCTCTTCGTAGAGCGGCAACTGCATGTCGAGCAGCGTTTGGTTGATGCGTTGGCCACGCGACCATCGCATCACGGGCAGCGGCGTGAGCAGTTTGCCGATAGGGGCATAGGCGGGTAAGCGTCGGCTCTGACCGCCAGCGTGGATGAGTATGCGGCGTTCGCGTCGTAGCCATTCGCCCATGGGCGTGTCGGGGGCTTCGGCCTTGTGAGCCTGGTGGAGCAGCCACGCCGTGCCGCCACCGCTGCCTACGCGCTGACCCTCTGGGTCGCTGGTGCAGAAGTATTGGGCAGGGTCGAGACCTGTGATGCTATGAAAGTGGGGAACAATGCTTGGGGGGAGGGATAGGAGTCGCTTCATAGAGATGGACCGCCCGCTTAATGGCGGTGGTAGGTTATCATTTGACCGATGAAACCCTCATCGGTGAGGTGTCCGTTGTTGTAGAGCAGGTAGCCGTTGCACCAGGTCTTCTCGACGCGCCAGCCGAAGGTGTGGCCTTCCAGAGGGCTCCATCCGCACTTGGAGAGAATGTGGTTGGGCGTCAGCGTCCATGGCTGCTGGGGGCGCACCAAGACCAGGTCGGCCTTGTAGCCTGCGCGGATGTAGCCTCTGCCTTCTATGGAGAAGGTGTCGGCAGGGCCGTGACACATGAGAGCGGCAAGGCGCGGGAGCGTCAGCACACCTGATGAGACGAGGTCGAGTATCGCGGGCAGCGAAAACTGTATGAGCGGCATGCCCGAGAGAGCACGCGCTGCGCCGCCTTGCTTCTCTCGGAGTAAATGGGGCGCGTGGTCGGTGCCGACGGTCGTCACCACACCTGTCGTCAGCGCACGGCGCAGGGCATCGCGGTCTTTCGCGCTCTTGACAGCGGGGTTGCACTTGATGTAGGCGTGACGCTTGGCATAGTCGTCGGTGGTAAACAGCAGGTGAGGCAAGCACGCTTCGGCGGTGATTTGGCCTTCGCCAGCCTTGCTGCTCAGCAGACGCAACTCGCGGGCGGTGCTCACATGAGCCACATGGAGCCGTGCGCCAGTAGCGAGAGCCAGTTCCACAGCTTGCTTTGTGCTGCGATAGCACACCTCATCGTCGCGCACGACGCTGTGGAAGTGGATGTCAGGATCTGCTCCCTCCGTGGCGCGGCACTCTGCCATGTTGCGCTCGACGAGGGCAGTGTCTTCGCAGTGCACCACGATGGGCAGGCGGCTCTGGGCGAAGATGGTGTGCAGGGCTTGCGCATCTTCCACCAAGAGATTGCCCGTCGAGGAGCCCATAAACAGCTTGATGGCGCACACCTCTCGCGGATTGAGATGGGCGAGCGTGGCCGCATTGTCAGCCGTCGCGCCGTAGTAGAAGCCGTAATTGACGTGACACTTCTTTCGGGCCAAGGCCATCTTCTCGGCCAGAGTCTCGGGAGTGGTTGTCGCTGGCTTTACGTTGGGCATGTCGAGCACCGTGGTCACGCCGCCAGCAATAGCGGCACGGCTCTCACTCTCGAAGTCGCCCTTGGCCGTCATGCCGGGCTCGCGAAAGTGGACATGCGTGTCGATGATGCCCGGCAAGAGCCAAAGGCCGTCGGCCTCTATCGTCTCGTCGGGCGGCACAATGGGCGAACAGTCGCGTCCTTCTATGACTTCTTCGATGCGGTCGCCGTCGATGGTGACGCTGCCCACATAGGTGCGGCCTTCATTGACGATATGGGCGTTGCGGATGAGTGTGCGTTTGTGCATAGTGTGAAGAGGGCTGTAAGGTTGGTGATGAGGCGCGTTAGTGCTTCTTAAACTTGCCGCGCAGTTTGTCCCATCGCAGTTGTATGACGCCCAGGAGGGCTTCGCCGAAGATGCCGCCGCTCATCTTCGACGTGCCGAGTTGGCGATTGACGAAGACGACAGGCACCTCCTTTATCTTGAAGCCGAGGCAATGGGCGGAGTACTTCATCTCTATCTGGAAGGCATAACCCTTGAAACGGATGGCATCGAGGTCGATGGTTTCCAACACACGGCGGCGATAGCACTTGAAGCCTGCCGTGGTGTCGTGGACGGGAATGCCCGTGATAAGGCGTACATACTTGGAGGCGAAATAACTCATCAGCACACGCCCCATCGGCCAATTGACGACATTGACGCCCGAGACATAGCGGGAGCCGATGGCGACATCGGCACCTTCTGCGCCGCTGCACGCCTCGTAGAGACGCGGCAAGTCGGCAGGGTCGTGGCTGAAGTCGGCATCCATCTCAAACACATAGGCGTAGCCGTGCTCCAAGGCCCAGCGGAAGCCTGCGATGTAGGCCGTACCAAGGCCCAGTTTGCCGCTGCGCTCTATCAGGTGCAGGCGACCGGCGAGTTCGCCCTCTTGTTGCAAGTCGCGCACAATGGCTGCCGTGCCGTCGGGACTGCCGTCGTCGATGACGAGCACGTCAAACTGGTGCGGTTGGAGCGCCATAATGGCGTGGATGATGGCGGCTATGTTTTCCCGTTCGTTGTAGGTGGGGATGATGATAATGCTGTCACTCATGATGGTGCGTGTGGTATGGTTGCTGCTTTAATTATGCAAAGGTACATCATTCTGCTGAAATGGGGCATACTTTTTAGCGAAAATGTGCCTTTGCGCCTCGCATTGCCCATTTTCTTGGCTGCGAACATAGGCAGTGTGGGAGATTTACCGTAAATTTGCAATATCAAATCTCACCACTATGTCACTGATAGCCTACCCACCCGCACGGCCCGAGACGGACTACCATCTCGATGCGCTGGTCAAGAACGAGACACGAGAAGTGTCGGAGCAGCGTCCGCGGCGCACTCTCCCTGCCGAGTGGGAGCCGCAGAGCGCAGTGCAACTGACGTGGCCGCACGCCGCGACAGACTGGGCGCCGATGTTGCAAGAGGTGACAAAGACTTACCTCCGACTGGCTTACGAGATAGCCACACGGCAGACGCTCATCATCGTCACCCCCGAAGCAGACGCTGTCAGCCGTCTCTTGCAGCAGCAGTTGCCCAGCAAGGTGTTGGGGCATATCCATTTCGTCAGTGCGCCGACCGATGATACTTGGGCGCGCGACCATGGTTTTCTGACGCTCATGGGCACAGGCGGCTGCGAGTTTCTGGACTTTCGTTTCAATGGTTGGGGAGGCAAGTTTGGCGCAGACAGGGACAATGCCATCAACCGCGCCTTGTATGCCACAGGCCTATTGCAGGGGCACTATGTCGATTGCCTTGACTTCGAGCTCGAAGGGGGTAGCATAGAGAGCGACGGTCGTGGCACGCTGCTCACCACGCGCGCTTGTCTGCTCAATGCCAACCGCAATGCGGCCATGAGTGATGCGCAGCGCGAAGCACTTCTGCTGGCGCGTCTGGGGGCTCAACGCGTGCTGTGGCTCAGCCACGGTGCGCTCGAAGGCGACGATACGGACGCTCACATCGACACCTTGGCGCGCCTGTGTCCTGCCGACACTATCGTCTATGTGAAGTGTGAGGACGCTACCGATGCGGCGCACTACGCCAGCCTCGGGCTTATGGAGCAGGAATTGCAGGCTTTGCGCACGGCAGAGGGCAAGCCCTATCGCCTCATCCCCGTGCCGCTGCCTGCGCCTATCTATGATGCAGAAGGCCAGCGTCTGCCCGTGACCTACGCCAATTTCCTCATCATGAACACGGCAGTACTCGTGCCCACCTACAAGCAGCCGACGCTTGATGAGCGTGCCATGAACGCCATCGCCTCGGCATTTCCCGGGCGCGACATCGTGGGCATCGATTGCCGACCGCTCATCTATCAGCATGGCAGCCTGCACTGTGCGACGATGCAATATCCGCGTGGCGCGGTGCGTGCTCCCGAGGCATAAGTGAGAATGTTACACCCTATGTAAACCCACCGCTGCGGCGGTACAAAAGATTATTACGATATGAGATTAACAGGAAGACGAGAATCGACCAACGTGGAAGACCGTCGCGGGCGCGGCGGAGGCATTGGTATGAAAGGTGGCGTCGGCATCGGCGGACTCATCATAGCGGCCATCATCACATGGGTGATGGGCGGCAATCCGCTCAGTGTGCTGCAAAATGCTGACCTCTCCGCTATGCAGACCACGCAGCAGACCTATACACCGACGGCCGAAGAGGAAGAACTGGCGAAGTTCGCCAAGCAGATTTTAGCCGGGACGGAGGACATCTGGACCGCAGAGTTTGAGAAGATGGGCAAGACCTACGTGCCGCCCAAACTCGTGCTGTTCAGTGGCAGCGCGTGCAGAGTGGCTGTGGCGGTGCACCGGCATCGTCGGGTCCGTTTTATTGCTCTGCCGACCAGAGTGTCTATATCGACCTCTCGTTCTTCACCAACATGCGGCAGCAACTCGGGGCTGACGGCGACTTTGCCTACGCCTATGTCATAGCGCACGAGGTGGGACACCATGTGCAGTACCTCCTCGGCACGCTCAGTGCCGCCCATCAGCAGATGGCGCGTGTCAGTGAAGCGGAGGCCAACAAGATTAGTGTGCGTCTGGAGTTGCAGGCCGACTTCTATGCCGGCGTATGGGCCTACCACGACAATCAGCGGTTTGCGTCGCTCGAGGATGGCGACATCGAGGAGGCACTCGGTGCAGCCTCGGTCATCGGCGACGACTATTTGCAGAAGAAGGCGCAGGGCTACACCATCCCCGAATCCTTCAATCACGGACGCTCCGACCAGCGTGTCAAATGGCTGAAACGCGGCCTCACCACGGGCAACGTCAGCCTTGGCGATACCTTCTCACCCAACTACGCAGCGCTATGAAGATAGGACTTATACAGCAGCGTTGCACCGCCGATGCTGCCGACAACCGTCGCCGACTGGCCGAACATGTGCGTCGCGTAGCAGCAGAAGGTGCAGCCCTGGGGGTGTTGCAGGAGTTGCACAACACGCCGTACTTCTGCCAGATAGAGGACACCGACAACTTTGACCTGGCAGAGCCTATCCCCGGACCTTCTACCACGTTCTTTGGCGCATTGGCCAAGGAACTGGGGGTGGTCATCGTCACGAGTCTCTTTGAGCGTCGCGCCGCAGGGCTCTACCACAACACCGCCGTCGTCATAG
>JAGHRU010000144.1 GCA_018066225.1 Candidatus Equimonas enterica | reverse complement strand
ATGTTGGCGTTGCCATCGAGATGGACTACGCGCCGCAGGGCTCGTCGGCCTTCAATAGCAATGTCGTCTCTGGCCTTATCAACCATTTCGGCTACAATGGCGCGCTGACCGTGCTCAGCCGTGAGGTTTACACCCTTGCCCAGTGGGAGGCCATCATCCGTGGCGAATTGAGCAGCGGTCGCCCCTGCATGATGACTGGCACCAACGACCGTGGTGGTCACGCTTTCGTCTGTGACGGTTACAACGCCGATGGGCTCTACCACTTCAACTGGGGCTGGAGCGGCTGGAGCGACGGCTTCTTTGCCATCACTGCCCTCGACCCCGAAATGCAGGGTGCGGGCGGTAGCGCAGCGGGCTACAATGACAATCAAGGCCTCATCGTGGGCTTTATGCCCGATCAAGGCGAGGGCGCAACTTCGCTGCCCGAACTCATGCTGCTCGGTGGCACCAATGCGCCTGTCGTGGATGCCGATACGGATGTCGAGGGTGCGCCGCGTGTGATTTGCCATGCCTACAACAGTGGCTATCAGACCTTCGAAGGTGATGCTTGCATCCGCGTCTTTGAGGGCGATGAGATGCGCTATGACGGTGCTGACGATGTGCAGCCCGACATGACGGTCAAGCCGGGTTACAGCGGTTTCCTGCGCTGGACGGTGCCTGCTGAGTACCGCCGTGCTGGCTTGCGCTACGAGTTTTGGCAGCGCGTTAAGGGGCAGACGGATTGGCAGCAGATGCTTGCCCCTGTGGGTCAGCCGCAGTCCATCGTGTCGCAGACCGACGAGAGCGGTAAAGTCATCTACCTGCCCAATCCCGACGAACTGACCTGCCTCACTGTGGCAGCCGTAGAGCCTGTCGGCAAACTCTTCGCTGGCCAGAAAGGCTATTTCCGCGTCACGCTCGCCAACGACAGCAAGGCCGAGTGCCACTCGCAGTTGCTCATGAGCAACGCAGCTGGCTCGTCGATGAACGACTACAAGGTCGTCAGCGTCCCCGCTGGCGAGGCCGTCACCGTGGAAGTCGGCGTCACGCTGCCCAAGACCGTGGGCGTGTGCAAATACCAGTTCTACCGCAGAGACACTGACAGCCATCTTCGCTACATCCGCCTCAGCGACAAGACGAGCGGCAAGCCCGAGGAATATGGCTTCGACATCCTCAATGTCGATGGCGAGAGTGCGCCTGCGTTTACGACCAAGAACTTTAAGTTGAAAAGCAGCAGCACGGTGTTCTACGAAGGTAGTCTGGTAGAAGCCAGTGCCACCTTGCGCAACGACGGCGGCTATGGCGTGGTGGAAGTGCTCACATGGGTGTTTAGCATGCCTTCCACGGAGCCTGTGGAATACTTCGGTTACAGCAAAGTGGGCTTGGCCGGTGGCGAGATGAAGCCCTACAATGTGGCTTTCCCGATTTACAACTACACCCCCGGCAAATACGGACTGTCGCTGCAAGTCTATCCTGTCAATAATCCGCAGGCTGGCAGCGAGATAGCACGCCTCTACTTCTCTGTGCGCGAAGGCAGCGACGGCGTGCGCGAAGTCGTCTTCGACCCCTCGGAGAGCGATGCGCGCTTCTCAATCTCGGGCTTGCGCCTCAGAGATTGTGACCGCCCCTCTGGTGTCATCGTCGAAGGTGGCCGCAAGATGCTAACGCGCTGATAGACAGCGTCGTAATTCCGCTTCCGCAAGGAGGCTTCACGATAAGGGCAGACAGTTTTTACGGTCTGCCCTTATCGTTTTTCCGCTCTGGGCAGATCGTTTCGCGCCTCTGGGCAGACCGTTGAAGATTACTGCCCGCTGTCTTTTTGAGTGCTTTTAGCCGAGATTTTCGCGCCATAGGTTGGTCGGTTCGGGGAAATGTGCTAACTTTGCCGCAGATATATCGCATATAAAACCATAACTTATGGCTTCTCTTAAAGAAAAAGTGGGTTACGGCCTTGGCGACATGGCCTCCTCGACTTATTGGAAGATATTTTCGGCTTATCTGCCCTTCTTCTACGCCAGCGTTTGTCACCTTCCCCTTGAAGCGGCCGCTATGCTGATGTTTGTGGCGCGCATGTGGGACGCCGTCAGCGACCCCATGATGGGCATCATAGCCGACCGTACACACAGCCGCTGGGGGCGTTATCGTCCTTATCTGCTGTGGATGGCCATCCCCTTTGCGCTCGCAGGCGTGTTGCTGCTCAGCGTGCCCTTTGACGACGAGACCCGCAAGGTGGCGTGGGCCTATTTCTCCTACCTGCTCATGATGACGGTCTATACGGCCATCAATGTGCCCTATGGCTCGATGCTCACCGTAATGACCGAAGACAGCGACGAGAAGACGGTGTTCTCCTCCTTCCGCATGTTTTTCGCATACGGTGGCTCGTTCATCATCCTCTTCGCGTGGGAACCACTCTGCCGCTGGGTCGCTTCGCTCACTGGGGCTGCCTATACCACGCCGATGACGTGGACCTATGCCATGACCATCGTGGGCCTCTACTGCGCTGTGCTCTTCTACTTCACGTTCCGCATGACGCGCGAGCATGTGCAGACCTCGGTCAGCGCGAATAGCGTAGGCAGCGACCTGATGACGCTGCTCCGCAATGCGCCGTGGTGGATATTGCTCGGCGGCGTGCTCTTCTTCAACTTCTTCGGGGCCGTGCGCTACTCGGTCATTCCGTTCTATTTCACCACGTTTATCCCTGCCGATTCCCATCTTGGTCTCTTCGGCCTCGACCTGCTCTTCTACGCCGGCCTCTTCTTCGGCGTGGGCGAAGTGGCCAATATGCTCGGCGTGGCCACCACGCCGTTCTTCACGCGTCGTGTGGGCAAGAAACTCACCTTCCTGATTTGCCTGCTCTTGCTCATCGCGCTCTGCATCGCGTTCTACTATGTACCGACGCAGGGTGTCGCCGCGCTGTGGACGCTCCTTGCGCTGCAAGTGGCCGTCAGCATACTTACGGGCATCGTCAGCCCCTTGGTGTGGAGCATGTATGCCGATGTGGCCGACTTCGCGGAACTCAAATTCCGCACCGCCTCCACGGGGCTCATCTTCTCCTCGTCGTCGATGGCGCAGAAGTTTGGTGGTGCTATCGGTGGGGCTGCTGTGCTCTCCCTGCTCAGCCTCTTCCACTTCGACACCGCAGAGGGTGCCGTGCAGACGGCCGAGGCCACCGAGGGTTTGCGTCTCTTGATGAGCTACATCCCGGCTGCCATCGCCGCCATCGCCGCGCTCTTCATCGCCCTCTATCCGCTTGGCGAAAAGCGTATCAAGGCCATCGGGGAGCAACTACAAATCATTAGAAATCAAAATACTAACTAAGGGCTCTGCCCACTAAACACCTTTTGTCTTATGTCTATTCCTGCTATCATTGGCCTTGGCCTGCTCGTTATGCTGGTCATTTGGCTCGTCAGTGCCTACAACAGTCTTATTCAGGCGCGCAACGCCCGTCAGAATGCTTTTACCAACATTGACGTGCAACTGCAACAGCGTCACGACCTTGTGCCCCAACTCGTGGCTACTGTCAAGGGCTATGCCACGCACGAGAAAGAGTTGCTCGAGAAAGTCACTGCTGCCCGTACCGCTGCTATGGGGGCTACCACCATCGACGACAAGATAAAGGCCGAAACCGCTTTCGACCAGGCACTGCAAGGCTTGCGCGTCAGTGTGGAAGCCTATCCTGAGCTCAAGGCCAACACCAACTTCCTGCAACTGCAAAGCGAACTCGCCGATATCGAGAACAAACTCGCTGCGGCACGTCGCTTCTTCAATAGCGCGACGCGTGAGTACAACAACGCCGTGCAGACCTTCCCCAGCAATATCATTGCCAGCACCTTCGGCTTCCGTGCCGAAGCGATGTTTGATGTCGCTCCCGAGGAGCGGGCTGCTATCAACAAGGCTCCCGAGGTGAAGTTCTAACCTGCTGCCCTACGCCCGATGCGCTACATAGGACTCCAAAGCCAAATCCGCCGCAACAACAGGCTTTCGGTGCTGCTGTTGCTCTTCTTCCCTGCCATCATTCTCTTGATGACATGGGTCTTCTTTGCCCTCACGCTCGGCGTCCATCCTTACTACGATGCCAATGGCGCGGCCGACTACACCTTTGACGCAGTGACGGTCAATGCCGCTTTCGTCGAGGTCGTACCTTGGGTGGTGGGCATTGTCGCCCTGTGGTTTGGCATCTCCTATTTCGGCAACACGGCCATGATACGCAGTGCCGTCGGTGCGCAGCCGTTGAGCCGCCGCGACTGTCCCCGCGTCTATAACATCGTGGAGAACCTCACCATCGCTGGCGGTATGCCGATGCCCAAGGTCAATATCGTGGAGGACGCGCAACTCAATGCCTTTGCCAGTGGTATCGACACGGACAGCTACACCGTCACCGTCACAACGGGCTTGCTCGATGTGCTCAACGACGAAGAACTCTCTGGCGTCATCGCGCACGAGCTGACCCACATACGCAACCGCGACACCCGTCTGCTGATTACCTCCATCATCTTCGTGGGCATCATCTCTACCACCCTCTCGCTCGTCTCGCGTGTCGTCCTGCGCCTCTTCCTCTATGGTGGCGGCCGACGCAATAGCAATGAGCGTGGCGGCAATGGGGCTGGCGTGCTGGTGGCGATTGTGGTGGCCATCGTCTGCCTCGCCATCGCCTATTTCTTCACCGTCCTCACCCGTTTTGCCATCTCCCGCAAGCGCGAGTTTATGGCCGATGCTGGGGGTGCTGAACTCTGCGGCAACCCGCTGGCCTTGGCCAGTGCGCTGCGCAAGATAAGCGGCAATCCCGGGCTGCAAAATGTGGAGCGCGAAGACGTGGCGCAGCTCTTCATCGTCAAGAGTGCTGCCGTGGGCGAACACTCCTTCTCCTTCTTCTCCAACCTTTTCAGCACGCATCCCGACATCGAGGAGCGCATCCGTATCCTCGAGCAGTTCTAAAACCCTTGTCGCGTGCTCAGCTTGGACAAAAAAGTTGCTGGGCTGCAAAAATTGGGCGAAACGCTTTGCAGTGTCAAAAATAAGCAATACCTTTGCACCACATTTGGGCGACGCGTGCGCCCCAGTGTACCATCCTATAAGCATTATCTCACTTTATCAAAATTACAAAATTACCAACCACTATGGCTTACGTTATTAGCGACGACTGCGTTGCATGCGGTACCTGCATCGGCGAGTGCCCCGCAGGAGCAATCTCCGAGGGCGACAAGTATTCTATTGACCCCGATATGTGTCTCGAATGTGGCACATGTGCAGATGTTTGCCCCCAGGGCGCTATCGCTCCGGGCGAGTAGTCGTCAGCACCATCTCGACTTTTGGCATCGCGTGTTTTGGCATGCGATGCCTTTTTTTGTGGAGATGTGGCAAAACGGACAAAGGCATAAAAAATGAAAAAAATAGGTAAAAAATGCACATAAACCGCGCAAAATGTGTAACTTTGCAGCCTAATCTAAAAACAACACCACACCAGACACTATGGATTTACTCCACGAGCGTTTAAGCAAGTACACCCGACCGCAAGAATATATGGCGATGGGTGTTTATCCGTATTTCCGCGAGATTGAGGGCAAGCAGGGCACGGAAGTAGAAATGAGCAAGCAACACGTCCTCATGTTTGGCAGCAATGCCTACACTGGTCTCACCGGAGACGAACGCGTCATTCGGGCTGGCATGAAAGCTATGGAGCAATACGGTAGCGGCTGTGCGGGCTCTCGCTTTCTCAATGGCACCCTCGACATTCATGTGCAGTTGGAGAAAGAACTTGCGGCCTTTGTAGGCAAGGACGAGGCGCTGTGCTTCTCCACGGGCTTCACCGTCAATAGCGGTGTCATTCCCTGCATTACTGGTCCCCACGACTACATCATCTGCGACGACCGCGACCACGCTTCCATCGTCGATGGACGCCGTCTGTCGTTCTCCAAGCAGTTGAAATACAAGCACAACGATATGCAGGATCTTGAACGCCTCTTGCAGCGTTGTGAAGCCGATGCGGTGAAGCTCATCGTCGTCGATGGCGTGTTCTCTATGGAGGGCGACCTTGCGCCGTTGCCGGAAATCGTGGCGTTGAAAAAGAAATACCCCAATGTCAATATCATGGTCGATGAAGCCCATGGCCTCGGCGTCTTTGGCCGTAACGGCTGCGGCGTGTGCGACCATTTCGGGCTTACCGACGAGGTGGACCTCATCATGGGCACCTTCTCCAAGAGTCTCGCCTCTATCGGTGGCTTTATTGCTGGTGACAGCACGCTCATCAACTGGCTGCGTCACAACTCCCGCACCTACATATTTAGCGCAAGTATGACGCCTGCTTCCACGGCTGCGGCACTGGAAGCACTGCATATCCTGCAAACGGAGTCCGAGCGATTGGAGCAGCTCTGGTCGGTGACGAACTATGCCTTGAAGCGTTTCCGCGAAGAAGGCTTTGAAATCGGCGAGACCGAGAGCCCCATCATACCGCTCTATGTGCGCGATGTGGAGAAGACATTCCTCGTGACCAAGATGGCGTTTGACGCTGGCGTGTTTATCAATCCCGTCATTCCGCCCGCTTGTGCGCCGCAAGACACGCTGGTGCGCTTCGCGCTGATGGCCACGCATACTTCCGAGCAGGTGGATCGCGCCGTTGAGGCACTCGTGAAGGTGTTCCGCGAACTTGATATTATAAAGTAGTCTTTTACCAGCGGGTCGTCCGCTTCTTACCATTATGCACACTGTACAAGTCCTTGACAAGACCTTTGGTCTCTCTATCAGTGCCGACGCCATCCGAGAGCGCGTTGAAGCCGTTGCTGCGAAGGTGTCGGCCGACATGGCTGGCAAGAACCCGCTCTTCGTGGCGGTGCTCAACGGCTCCTTCATCTTCGCCGCAGACCTACTGCGCGCTGTGACCATTCCCTGCGAAATCAATTTCCTCCGCTACGCCTCCTACGAAGGCATGCAGTCCACGGGAGAAGTACGGCAGTTGCTGGGGCTGACGCAGGACATCACAGGCCGCCATGTCGTCATCGTGGAAGACATCATCGACTCTGGGCTGACGATGCAGCATCTCGTGGCAGAACTGGAGCAGCACCACCCAGAGAGCATCAGCATCTGCACCTTGCTCGTGAAGCCCGGCAATATGAAGGTGACGCTCGACATCCCCTATTGCTGCTTCCGCATCCCCAACGATTTCATCGTGGGCTATGGCCTCGACTACGACGGCTACGGACGCAATTCGCCCGCCATCTACACTGTGCAATAACTCGCTTTACAATCCATTACTACACACTGATATGAAAAATCTCGTAATCTTTGGTGCTCCCGGTTCTGGCAAGGGCACACAGAGTGACCTGCTCGTGGAGAAGTATGGCTTCGACCACATCTCAACGGGCGATGTGCTTCGTGCACAGATTAAGGCTGGTACCGACCTTGGCAAGACGGCCAAGCAATACATCGATCAAGGCCAACTTATCCCCGACGCGCTTATGGTAGATATCCTCGCTGCCACTTACGATGCGCTGGAAAAGAAGGTGGGCGTTATCTTCGACGGTTTCCCCCGCACCATACCGCAGGCCGAGGCTTTGAAGGAGATGCTCTCCAAGCGCGGCACTGGCGTGGCTGCCATGCTCGAGCTCGAAGTTCCCGACGATATGCTCATGGAGCGCCTGATCAATCGTGGTAAGACCAGCGGTCGCGCCGATGACAATGCCGAGACCATTCAAAAGCGTCTTGCCGTCTATCACAACCAGACTGCGCCTCTGCGTGACTGGTACGAGGCAGAGGGCATCCGCCATGCCGTGCCCGGCTTCGGCAGCATTGAGGATATCAACGCTGTGCTCCGTGCAGTCATCGATACGCTGTAAGGCCAACGCTTGACACCCTCGGGTGGAACAACTTGTAACATACCGCACTACACGCAGTTACCCAGCATGCTGGGTGGCTGCGTGTGTCGTATGTACGCTGCTGCTGCTTTACGCTTTGCGCCCCGACCTTGTGCTGACGCCTGTTGGCACGGTGGCAGGCGACGACAGCGTCAGCGTGCATTGCGGTGTCGTGGCCTTGCGCCATAGCGAAGGTAGTCGTGCTGACAGTTATATCGTTCGCCTCGGCCGCGAGCAGACACTGGCGCTGATAAGTGTTGGCGGTGGCGCAGGAGAGCGTCCGCTGTGGCAGATAGGCGATGTGGTGCAGGTGCAGACCATGCTGCGTCCGCCCATAGACGACAACTACCCCGGGGCGAAGGCTTATCGCCGCTGGTATGAGTCGCAGGGCATCATGCTGCAAGGCTATTGCCGCCCTGAGCAGTGTCGCCGTCTCGGGGTGCTGCCGACGCTGCCGCTGCGCTACCGTCTACTGCGTCTGCGTGAGGCCTTGGTGGAGCAATACGCGCACTACTTGCCCTCGTGGGGAGAGGCAGTGCCTATCATTCGTGCCTTGACGCTCGGCGACCGTGCTGGGCTGTCGCAGCAGACCCGAGCGCAGTTTGCGGCTTCGGGTGCTAGTCATGTGCTGGCGCTCTCGGGCATGCACCTTGGCTTGATGTACCTCTTCCTGCGCCTACTGTTGCTGCGTCCGCTCTCGCATCTGGGACATCGGCGGTGGCGGCAGGTGTGTCGTGTTGGCCTCCTTGCCCTGCTGTGGCTTTTCGTCTTCCTGACGGGATTGCCGCTCTCCTTGCTGCGTGCGATGGCGATGCTCACCATCTTTGAACTCTCTGGCGCAATGGCGTGGCACATACCGCCCATAGAGCGATTGGCCCTTGCGGCGACCGCTATCATGGTGGTCAATCCTGCTGCGCTCTTCGACGTCGGTTTCCAACTCTCGTGCCTCTGTGTCGCTGGCATCATCTTGGGCACAGCGTGCCTTCCTATGCCGGAGCGGGGAAGAGAATATGGGCATGACTACTACACGCCTCGGCAGCGCCGGGTACGCCGCTTCTGGCATTACATCGGCCATGTCACCTTGGAGTTTGTCATGGTTGGCGTGTTGGCGCAAGTTGCCGTGCTACCCTTGGTGGCCTACTACTTCGGCGCAGTCAGCCTCTATGGCTTCCTGCTTAATATCATTGTCATACCTATCGTGTCGCTCATCCTCGGCGTCGCTCTGCTCTTCGCCCTTGTCGTCCCTCTGCGCAGCCTTTTGGCTTGGCCTCTGGCGGGACTGGCGTGGTCTCTCATCACGCTACTCTCGTGGACGGCACGCCTGCCTTATATATCGGTGTCGTGGCAGCCTTCGCTCTTTGTCGTCGTGCTCTACTATGCCGCGCTCTGGGCGCTTTTGCGCTGGTGGCGGCTCCGCGATGTGCCCCATTTGTCGCGGCGGCTACCGTGGGGTGTCGTGGCGATGCTCTGCTGCGCCGTGGGCGTTGGGCTTCAAGCCTATGCTTCGCGGCCACATCAGCAGGATGGTCGTCTCTATGTGTGTCGGGTGCAGCGGCGTGCGGTGGTCTATGCTGTGGCATCGCCCGAAGAAGGACTGCTGGTGGGAGCGGGTAGGGAGGCTTGGCAGGCACAGCACGACGATTTTACCCACCAGTGTTGCGACCGTTATGGCCTGTCGCAGCCTGTCTATTGTCCCCTCGACAGTGCTGTGCGCTTGCCGCATAGTGGCTATGCTTCGGGGCTTTTGATCTTCGACGGTCGGCGGGTGGCGATAGCCGACCGCGCTACGACGCGCTGGAGCATGCGGCGTGCCGTTTTGCGATGCCCCGTTCAGGTGGATGCCCTTGTGGTAACGCGTTCGTGTCGTGTATCGCTTGCGGAGTTGTTGCTACGCTATGCGCCGCAGCGTATTGTCCTCGATGACGCGCTGCCCAAGGAGCAGGAAAGAGCGATGATGAGCGAAGCACAGCGGCGCGAAATCGCTGTGTCGCGATTGTCCGACGGGCGTGTAGAGATATTGTAGCGGGCAGAGAGCGGCAACGCCCACAGCGTTTGGAGCGTTCCAAAGGCTGTGGGCGTTTTCCGTTCGTGCCCGAAATGAGGCCTGCAAGCCTCAAAGTACCTTGCAGCGGAGTCGGCTGCGAAAGATGTCGAGGGCGCGTTGGCGGCGTTCGGCGCTGAGGGCGTCGAGATCTTTGAGGGCATAATCTATGCCCATGCGCTCGTATTTGTAGCGGCCCATCGTGTGGTAGGGCAGTATCTCCACTTGCTCTACGACGCTGAAATCAGCGATGTAGTCTGCCACGGCTTCGAGATGGGCATCGTCGTCGTTGATGGTCGGCGTGACGACATGGCGTATCCATACGGCTTTGCCCTTGTCTTGCAGCCATTGCAGCGTGGCGATGTTGCCTCGACGGTCACTGCGTGTGAGTGTCCTGTGGAGCGCATCGTCGGTGGTCTTGATGTCGAGCAAGACGAGGTCAGCGTGGCAGAGGGCTTCGCGCGCTTCGTCGGAGAAGATGGCACCACTCGTGTCGATGGCTGTATGCAGTCCTTGGGCTTGGCACAAGCGGAGGTATTCCCCCACGAAGCGTGCTTGCATCAAGGGTTCACCACCTGTGACGGTGACGCCGCCGTGGCGCAGGAAACTGCGGTAGCGCAAGGTCTCTTCGAGCAGTTGCTTGGGCGTCCACTCATAGGCCACGGGGGCGTTGGCGTCCCATGTGTCGGGGTTGTGGCAAAACAAGCAACGCAGTGGACAGCCCTGCATAAAGGTCAGAAACCTTATGCCGGGGCCGTCCACTGTGCCGAAACTCTCAACGGAGTGAATGCGTCCGAGGGGAGTCGTAGAGGTTGTCATCAGAGCGACTGGTTGATGGTGCGGCTGAGGACATCGAGTTGCTGCTCACGGGTCAGTTTCACGAAGTTCACAGCGTAGCCACTAACGCGGATGGTGAGTTGCGGGTACTTCTCGGGGTGTTCCATGGCATCCACGAGGAGGTCTTTGTCAAATACGTTTACATTGAGGTGATGACCGCCGTCGGGTGTGAAGTAGCCGTCCATGAGGTGTACGAGGTTGTCTATCTGCTTGTCGTTCTCCTTGCCGAGGGTGTTCGGACTGATGGCGAAGGTGTAGGAGATACCATCGTGGGAGTGGTGGAAAGGCAACTTGGCGACGCTCGAGAGTGCTGCGACAGCACCCTTGGTGTCACGACCGTTCATCGGGTTGGCACCCGGAGCGAAAGGCATGCCCTTGGGGCGACCATCGGGCGTAGCACCTGTGTTCTTGCCGTACATGATGTTGGAGGTGATGGTGAGTATGGACTGCGTAGGCACGGCATGGCGGTATGTCTCGTGCTGACGCAGGTATTCCATGAATTTCTCCGTCACCATAAGTGCGAGTTTGTCGGTGTTCTCGTCGTTGTTGCCGTAGGGGACGTAGTCGCCTTCTTGCTTGAAATCGACGGCCAAACCGCGCTCGTCGCGGATGATGCGCACCTTGCCAAACTTGATGGCTGCCAAGGAGTCGGTCACGATGGAAAGACCTGCGATACCCGTGGCCTGCGTACGCTTGACATCGCCATCGTGGAGTGCCATTTCGAGTGCCTCATAGTCGTACTTGTCGTGCATGTAGTGGATAATCTTGAGTGCATTGACATAGACTTTGGCCAGCCATCGCATCATATCTTCAAACTTATCCATGACTTCCTCATATTCCAGATAGTCGCCAGTGATGGGGCGGAAGCAAGGACCGATTTGCTCACCGCTGATTTCGTCGCGGCCGCCGTTGATGGCGTAGAGCGAGCACTTGCCAGATTGGCACGCGCACCGAAGAACTGCATCTGCTTGCCGAT
>JAGHRU010000136.1 GCA_018066225.1 Candidatus Equimonas enterica | reverse complement strand
GCGTAGGGTAGAGCTGCCCTTTCACGCGGAAGTCCAGACGGTAGCGTTCGCGCGGAAATACCGTGGTGCCAAATGCGCCGTAGGTTAGGTAGCCTTTTGTCGTGATGTCCCCCATCAGTGAGACATTGGACTGCGGCAACGTCTTGTCGTGGCGGTCGCAGCGATACACGCCCGTTGCCATTATGCCGATGCCGAGCCCAGATGTGGAAGAGTAGTGCGGCCCGGGCAGTATGCCCAGACTGAATGTGCTCTCATCGGGGGCGTTGTTGCGGAAGAAGTAGTCGTACATGCGCTGCACGATGTTTTTGCTGTCCCGTACTTCGTAATGGCGAATGAGGCTGTCGAGTTCCGTCACTTGTGCTTGGCCAAGACAGGGCGAGAGCCAAGCGCAAGCAATACCTATTATTATATATATAGGAGTGACTTTTCTCATTCTTTGGCGTGTGTTGGCATGAGTATTGGGCCTACGTCAGCGGTGGAGGGCGGCACGTCCGACTTTTCTGGTGCGCGCCGCGCCGTGCAATCGGCTGCTTCCTCGCACGCATATTAAGCGTACGTCAGCGGCGGGGGCGAAGCTCCGACTTTTCTGGTGCGCGTCGCGAAGCGTAATACGCGTGCAAAGTTACGATTTTTTACCCTTTGGGCATAAAAGAAAGGTGTAGTTTTTGGACTTATCTCCGATATTTTTCTTAATTTTGCAGGCCGAAAGGCGATATAGCCTGGGCAAGGTGTTGTTAAGACGCCATATAATACAGCATTTCAAAACCTATTATAATATGAAAAAAATAGCAATGTTTGCAGTTGCAGCGATGGTGTCTGTTGCTGCTTATGCGGACAATAACGACAACACGACTGTTGCTGCCGAGTCCGCTGTCGAGACTGTCGCTGTGCCCGAAGAGAGCATGACTCCCGGCACAGATTACGTAGAGCCTTCTGGCTTCTTCACTTCTATGCTCAATAGTAGCGTGGCAGAGGCTATGCACCAAGAGCATCATGGCAAGCCCGTTTTCGGCCGCAAGGTGACGGACTGGGCCAGTGCACCCAAGTTTGGTGGCTATGCCATTGGCTTCTACAAGTATAGCGACGAGGCTGGCAAGCACGGTGGTGACGGCTTCAATGCCCGTCTTATCCGTGTCTATGTTGATGGCAGCATCTTCAAGGACTTCAAGTACCGCGTACAACTCGAAGTGCAAGGCAGCAAGCCTCACTGTAAGGACTTCTATCTCGCGTGGAAGCATTGGGACGAACTCGAAGTGAAGGTGGGCCAGTTTAAGCGTCCGTTTACTTTCGAGAACCCTTACAATCCTTGGGATGTCGGCGTGGGTGACTACTCGCAAGTCGTCAAGAAACTCGCTGGTATGGGTGACTACAACGGCGAAGCCTCTATGGGTGGCCGCGACCTCGGCTTGCAGTTGCAAGGCGATGTGCTGAAAGTTGGTGATGGTAAGCAGCGCCATGCACTCTTCCACTACCAGATTGGTGTCTTCAATGGGCAGGGTATCAACAGCGCCGACGCTAATGGTCATAAGGACATCATCGGTACGCTGCAAGTACAACCCGTTAAGGATCTCTATATCGGCTTCTTTGGCTGGACGGGCAATGCCGTACTCGACGGCATCACTGTCAATCGCAATCGCTACGGTCTTGGTGCCAAGTATGAGCACGATGGCTGGAGCGCACGCGCCGAATATGTCCACAGCGTAGGCTACAAGGCAAGTGACTTCGTCAAGGACGCCGTCTTGGGACAAGTGCTTAAGGAGAACCACAGCAACGGCCGCGCTGATGCTTGGTACGCCACGGTAGGTGTGCCTGTCAATGACTGGTTTAAGATTTATGCCAAATACGATGTCTATCGTGACGGCGCAAGTTGGAATAATGTCAATACCATATACAGCATTGCACCGAACTTCCAAATCCATAAAAACCTCATGTTCCAGTTGCAATACAACTACGTGCACAAGCACATCGGTGGTGCTGCCGCTCTTTCCGACAGCCACAATGAGATTTGGGCGATGACCTACTTCCGCTTCTAAGCATCCCCGCTCGTCAGAGAGAGAGAGTCGCCGAAAGACAACATCGGCGACTCTCTCTCTGTTTTGTGGATTTTGTACCCGCTTTGTGGCCTTATGTCACGCAAAATGTGTAACTTTGCGCCATTGTTTTACCAATCATGCCTTTTTACATGAAGAAAAACCTATTATTGACTTTACTCTGTGCTGTCTTTGCACTAACGGCACAGGCAACCGACGATTTCCGTCAGCACCGCTGGGAATCATTCGAAGGCCTTATGCCAACGCGTAGCAGCATTGTCTTTCTCGGTAACAGCATTACCAATATGCACGACTGGTGGGAAGCCTTTGGCGGCGAACACGCTATCCTTAATCGTGGCACCAGTGGTGGCTTCACCTATGAGGCGCTCGACCATTTGGAGGCTGTGCTGATGGGACATCCTGCCAAGGTCTTTATTGGCATCGGCACCAATGATATTACAGCCGTAGAGCGCATCGCGGAGACAGCGGATAATATCCGCATTATCGCCGAACGCATACGCTGTGAAAGTCCCGAGACCGAAGTCTATATACAGAGCCTCCTGCCTTCTACATGGAATACGGGAGCGTACGGCCGTAGTGAGCGCGTGGCCGAGCTCAATCGACTGCTGATGCCTATCGCAGCACGCCTTAACCAACAATATGACAAGGTGCATTATGTCGATTTGTATGGCTTGATGGTCGGCGAGGATGGTGTTGGCTTTCGCCAGTCTTCGGCAGACTTGAGCCTCGCTTACGACAATTTGCATCCCACGGTGCTCGGCTACGGGATATGGTGTGACGCTATAAGTGAGGCTGTCGGCCGTCCTTGCATTTACGATGTCGATGCCACGACGCTCTACGACGGCGGTCTCATCAACTCCACTGGCGACCGCATCACTTGTTTTGCACAGCAACCCGTCGGCAGCGACGACATACTGATTATCGGCGATGAGCTGGTCAGTAGCGGTGAGTGGCACGAATGGCTGCAGAGTCCCCATGTCAAAAATCGCGGACTGGGCTGGGGCTATACAGGCTCCGACCTCGCACAAGCCATCAAGAACGCGCCGCTCTACTTCAAACATCCCGAGAGCAAAGCCCCGAGAGCCATCGTCATCTACGCTGGCGTTAGTGAAGCGGAAGCGGGACTGCCGACAGCAGATTTCTCTGCACGCTATCAAGAGCTCATTGATGCCTTGCGCGAGCAAGCCCCAGAGAGCAAACTCTATCTCCTAACGCCCTTAAAGACCGTCAATAGCAGCGCAAATGTGCTCATCACCGACTACAATGCTGCGCTGCTGGACTTGCAGAAAGCCAACAGTAATGTGGCAGTTATCGATGCCACCAGCCTCAACGATGAGCCCAAGTGCTACTTCGCGGCACCTAGTGATAAGGCAAATTATCTCACTGCCTATGGCTATGCGCGTTTGTCGGAACTGATGGCAAGTGCCATCAAGCGCGATTTCCCGAGTGCAGACATCACCGCTGTGAGTGTCGCGCAGTGCGAGAGCCGCAAAGCGACTTATGCAGCGCGCAAAGTTCTTGGTGACGCACTGACTCGCGTGCTGCGTATGACGGGCAAACTCGGTGGGGGTATCGGCGACTATTCCCATGTAGATGAAGCCGCTTTCTATGCTCGCTTGGAAGCCGCATACAGCCTGCTGCGCAAAGACAATCCGACGCTCGCCGAGTGTCAGACGGCCAAGGAAGACTTGCTGGACGTTATGCCCGAGGTCAATGCCGTGGCCAAGTGCAATGAGGAATTTGTGGTCTTCAACAACGCCGAGAGCAACATTCCTTATCGTATCCCAGCCGTAGCGCAGGCAGCTAATGGTGACCTTGTCTTCGTCTGCGACTATCGCTATTCGGGTAAAGACATCGGTGTGCAAGACCGTGGTCGCCTCGACCTGCGCTACCGTGTGCGCCACAGTGACGGCACATGGGGCAAAGAGCAGACTTTGGCTGCCTGCCAGACGGGTACGCCCTTCGTGGCTTTTGGCGACCCTTGCATCGTGTGCGATAGCGAGACGGGTCGGTTGATGGTCACTTCGTGCTGTGGCAATGTCAGTTTCCCCGACGGCACGCACGACAATCATCAGGGCTGGAGCCGATGGTACTCTACGGACGACGGCAAGACTTGGGACAAGAACTATACCGAACTTGCTGACCAAATCAAGCGTCAGGTGGATGAGCGCAGCAATGCCACCTTGGCCTCCTTCTTCATCGGTTCGGGCAAAATCACGCAGAGCCGCCAAATCAAGGAAGGGCAGTACTACCGACTGTATTGTGCCTCCAATACGCGTATCAACACCGCTGGCGCGGTGGATAAGATGAACTATGTGTGGTACTCCGACGACTTCGGGCAGACATGGACGATGCTTGGCCATCCCGATGATACGCCTATCGACGGTGGTGACGAACCGAAAGTGGAGGAGTTGCCCGACGGTAGCGTTGTCATTTCCAGTCGTGACGAGGGACGCATTTTCAATATATTCCACTACACTGACATCAAAACGGCACAAGGCACCTGGGGGACGCAACACCTCTCTGCACGCGGCAACAATGGCTGCTTTGGCGCGACGTGCAATGGCGAAATCCTCATTGTGCCAGTACGTCGCACGACTGACGGTGTGGCTTCTTACCTTGCGCTGCAATCCGTGCCGATGTCGGCCGACCGCATCAATGTTGGCATATATTATAAGGAGTTGCAGACGCTCTCCGACTATCGCACGGGTGCCGACCTCGCTGCCGACTGGACGCCTTGTCAGATCAGCTCGACCTCGAGTGCGTACAGCACCATGTGCCTGATGCAAAACGGCCATAT
>JAGHRU010000166.1 GCA_018066225.1 Candidatus Equimonas enterica | reverse complement strand
GGCTATATGAGCGGCACCTCGCAGGCCGCCCCCGTCGTGGCGGGCATCATCGCTACTTGGCTCGAAGCCAATCCTTCGCTCACCATCGACGATGTGCGCGACATCATTGCCGCCACTGCCGTGTCCGACCAACATACTGGTGCTGTGCCCAACCAGCAATGGGGCTACGGCAAAATTGACGGCCTGGCTGGCATTTGTCGCATCCTCGGTCTTAACGCTGACGACTTCACAGGCATCGCAACCCTTACGCCCACAGCGGACACCGACGCCCCGCTTTATGATGCAATGGGACGCCGCGTCAGCCAGCCCCAGCACGGCCACCTCTATTTGCAGTCTGGCCGCAAGTTCACCGCTCAGTAACCACCATCAGACCGACTATGCAAGCACTTCTTGGCCTCTCTCTCGCCGAACTCACCGACGTGGCTCGCGCCATCGGTCAGCCTGCCTTTGTAGGCAAGCAATTGGCACATTGGCTCTACGTCAAGCACGCTGCGGACTTCGACGCAATGACCAGCCTCTCGCTGAAAGCCCGTCAGGCACTCGCACGCGACTACACGGTGGGACTGATGCCACCAGAGCACTGCCAGCGTTCGGTAGATGGCACAGTGAAATACCTTTTCCCCACAGAGAGTGGACACTTCGTTGAGAGTGTCTATATCCCTACTCCCGAGCGCGCTACGCTCTGCGTCAGTTCGCAGGTGGGCTGCAAGATGGGCTGTAAATTCTGCATGACGGGACGCCAAGGCTTCACCGCCCACTGCACGGCCACGGACATCCTCAATCAGATTTGCGCCCTGCCCGAGCGCGACACGCTGACCAACATCGTGTTTATGGGACAAGGCGAACCTATGGACAACCTCGACGCCGTGATGCGCGCCACAGAAGTGCTGACCGCCGACTGGGGCTTCGCTTGGAGTCCACGCCGCATCACAGTCAGCACCGTTGGCACGCCCAAGGGGCTGCTGCGCTTTCTCGACGAGAGCGACTGCAACTTGGCTGTCTCGCTGCACCATCCCATCCCCGAGCAGCGCGCTGCTCTGATGCCAGCCGAACGCGCCATCAGCATCACCGACCTCATAGGCGTGCTGCGCGGCTACGACTTTTGCCGCAAAGAGCGTGCACAGCGTGAAGGCGCCAAACAGCGTCGCCTGTCTTTCGAGTACATCGTCTTCAAGGGCGTCAATGACAGCATACGTCATGCCGACGCGCTTCTGCGCCTACTCGAAGGCATAGAATGTCGTGTCAATCTCATCCGCTTCCACGACATCCCCGACTCTCCGCTCTACGGCGTGGACGACAAAGCCATGGTGCACTTCCGCGACTACCTGACCCCGCACGGCCTCTTCACCACCATACGCGCCTCACGCGGCCAAGACATCTACGCGGCGTGCGGACTGCTCAACACCAAAGTGCAAAACGCGACACAACCCTAACAGCATCTACCTCTACCCAATATGTCAAAGATTAAAACTGCCATCACGCATGGCGACACCAACGGCGTAGGCTACGAG
>JAGHRU010000161.1 GCA_018066225.1 Candidatus Equimonas enterica | reverse complement strand
ACACCAAAGTGCAAAACGCGACACAACCCTAACAGCATATACCTCTACCCAATATGTCAAAGATTAAAATTGCCATCACGCATGGCGACACCAACGGCGTAGGCTACGAGATTATCTTCAAGGCTTTTGCCGACGCCGAACTCCTCGAAATATGCACACCCATTGTCTATGGCAATGTCCACTGCGCCAATATCCATGCCAACCATCTCGGACTTGAGGCCAACTATGTGGTCATCGAGCACGCCGCAGATGCCAAGGACGGACAGCTCAACTTTATCAACGTTGGCAGCGACGAGACACCTGTCAATTACGGTCACGCCACGCCCGAAGCCGGGCAGCAGGCATACGCCGCCCTCGACCGCGCTGTCAGAGACGCGAAAGAGGGTTTGTTTGACTGCCTCGTCACCTGCCCCATCAACAAGGCAGCAATCCAGAGCAACGAGTTCCGCTTCTCGGGACACACCGAATACCTGCAAAACTGCTTCGAGAGTGAGCCGCTGATGATACTCCTCAACCGACTCATGCGCGTGGCTCTCGTCACGACGCATGTCTCCGTAGCCGACATCGCCAGTCACATCACGCCAGAGAGCGTAGAGGAAAAGGTGCGTCAAGTACATCTCTCACTGCGCCGCGACTTCCAGGTGTCAGCACCGCGCATCGCAGTGCTCGCCCTCAACCCACACTGCGGCGACAATGGACTTATCGGCAAAGAGGAAGGCGACATCCTCACGCCCATCATAGCGAAGTTGCAGGAAGAGGGGTTACCACTCTTCGGCCCGTATAGTGCTGACGGCTTCTTCGGCAGCGGGGCTTACACGCACTTTGATGCCGTGCTTGCCATGTACCACGATCAGGGTTTAGCCCCCTTCAAGGCGTTGTCGATGGACAACGGCGTAAACTTCACTTCGGGGCTGCCCATTGTGCGCACCTCGCCCGATCACGGCACGGCCTATGACATTGCAGGACGCGGTGAAGCCTCTCCGGCTTCACTCTTGCAGGCCATCTACACGGCAATAGATGTCTTCCGCCACCGCGCCGACTACGACACGAGCCACGCCAATCCGCTGCCCAAGCTCTTCCACGACCGCCGCGAGTTTAACCGTTCCGAGCAACATTAACCGCCTGTCCTCACCATGAAGTTTGCCATCATTGCCGCTGGCGAAGGCGCTCGCCTCGCCGCTGAGGGCATCACGCAGCCCAAGCCGCTCATCCCTCTATGCGGAACAACGATGATAGAGCGCCTCATCAGTATCTTCCACGGGTGTGAGGCCGAAGAAATCGTTGTCATCGTCAATACGCTGCGTCCCGAGACGGAGCAAACGGTGCGTGCACTCTCTGCGGCACATCCCGAGTATCATCTGCGCATCGTCGTGCAGACCACGCCTTCGACGATGCACTCCTTTGCTTCGCTTGCGCCCTATTTGGGCGACGCTCCCTTCGTGCTCACCACCGTCGATACCATCTTCCGCCCCACGGAGTTTGCAGCCTATGTCGAGGCTTTCCGCCACGGGCTCGAGGCGGGCGACGATGGACTGATGGCGGTGACGGACTACATCGACGACGAAAGCCCGCTCTATGTGGGTGTCGATGCCCAGCACCGCGTCACAGGCTTCTACGACAAGCGCGAAGAAGTGCCCGAAGCGGCCGCCACACCGCTCTATATCAGTGGCGGTATCTACGCGCTCTCCCCCAACGCCCTGCACACGCTGCACCGCTGCATGGGGGAAGGACAGAGCCGTATGCGCAATTTCCAGCGCGGGCTCATCGCCGACGGCTTGCACCTGCGTGCCTATCCTTTCTCCCAAATCCTTGATGTGGACCATGCTGGCGACATCGCCAAAGCAGAAGCCTTCCTGCAAGCCTAATCCATAGCCTCCAATGCACCTATTGTTTCTCTCCCGCGCCAAGCGTTTCTCGCCCAACAATGAGGAGCGCGACGCTGCCATCCTCGCCGCTGTCGTCGCACGGCTTCGCGACGCAGGACACGAGGTTGATGTCTGCGACGAGGCGGCAGACTGGCCCACGGAAGGCCACGACGCTGTGGTGTCGATGGCGCGCAGCAAAGCGGCTATCGGCAGACTATGCACGATGGCTGCCGATGGCGCAAGCATCTACAACGCTCCCGCTGCGCTGCAAAGCGACCGCATCGCCCTCAACGCGCTGATGCATCGCGCTGGCGTCCCCGTCCCACCTTATGCCGTCTATGACGCGCAGACTGGCGTGCTGCCCGAAGTCGGTTTCCCGCTTTGGCTCAAATGTGAAGGCAGCAGCACTTGCAGTGCCAACGACGTGCGCTTCATCGCCGACGCGGCCGCCTTGCGTGGCGCGCTCCACGGGCTTTCGTGCGGCAGCCGATGCCTGCTCTCGCAGCACATCGTGGGCGATCTCATCAAGTTTTACGGCGTGGAGGGCACTGACTTCTTCGCTTTCACGCGTCCTACGGCGGACGGTCACGGCTTCTCGAAGTTCGGTCTGGAACGCTACAACGGGGCTGCCCACGGCTACGCTTTCAGCACCGAAGCGCTCCACAAGGCCACGAGCACAGCCGCCCGAGCCACGGGCATCACCATCTATGGCGGTGATGCCATCGTCTGCTCCGGCGGCGATTTTTATATCATCGACTTCAACGATTTCCCTTCCTTCTCGTCTTGTCGCGACGCTGCCGCAGCGGCCATCGTCCAAGTCGTAACCAAAGCATAACCCATGTCAACAACAACACTACAATCTACCCTGAAAAGCCGCGACACCGAGGAGTGGCTCGACATCTACTTCACCCGTCCGCTTGGCCTGCTCTGGGCACGCCTGTTCGACCACTTCGGCATACATCCCAATGTCGTCACCGTGCTGAGTATCCTGCTCGGCATCGGCGCAGCATGGATGATGTACCTCGGCGAAGCCCATTACTGGTGCAACATCGCAGGCATACTGCTCCTTGTGTGGGCCAACATCTACGACAGTTGCGACGGACAGTTGGCGCGTATGACGGGCAAGAAGACGCGATGGGGACGTATCCTTGATGGCTTTGCAGGCGACGTATGGTTTTTCTGCATCTACTTCGCCATCTGCTGGCGGCTGCAAGACGAGCCGTTGCCTTTCTGTCCGAGCCACCACTGGGGCATCGGCATCTGGCTGTTGTGTGCCTTCTCTGGGCTGGTGCTGCACGCCAAGCAGTGTCAGCTGGCCGACTACTACCGCAACATTCACCTCTACTTCCTCAAAGGCAAAAGCGGGAGCGAACTCGACACCTCGGCTGCCTTGCGCCAGGAATTTCGCACGCTCCGCTGGCGCAGCAGCGATTGGCACGTGAAACTCTACCTCTACTTCTATGCCAACTACACCGCAGCGCAGGAAGCGCAGACCCCAGCATGGCAAAGGCTGCGCCAAGCCTTGTCGGCACGCTACGCCGATGCCGCAGAGATGCCGCAGGCCTTGCGCGACGACTTCCGCCGTGGCAGCCTACCGATGATGAAGTGGGCCAACATCCTGACGTTCAACACCCGTGCCATCGCGCTCTATGTGGCCTTGCTCATGGACGAGCCTTGGCTCTATCCCGCCTTCGAGTGTCTCGTGCTGACCGTCATCTGGTGGTATATGCGACGCAAGCATGAGGCGCACTGCACGCACCTGCTCTCCGCCGTCGAAACGGGACACTACCAAGCTACACAGTCTTAAGGTAGGTTCTATAAATTAGCTCGTGACGATTTTGCGACTATCTCGAAGTAGATTTCTTCCTTTCATAAGGGAGCGGTGCGGGCACCGTGACTGAATGAAAGGCAGGAAAGATGCGAGAGAAGAGTCCAAAAGCGGCCGAGTAGAGGCATAGAATACTACACTGAACAAAGATAAGACTAAGTTATAGAACCTACCTTAACACCATGAAACCGCTATTTAGAAACATCTTCCTACTCTTTGGCATCGGCGCTATCATCGTGATGCTCTGCACCTTCGATGACGGCTGGGAGCAAATCCGCCAAAACATAGCGCGCGCTGGGCTGTATCTGCCCGCTGTCATCGGCACATGGATACTGGTATATGCCTGCAACGCACTGGCGTTTCAGACCATCGTCAATACCGCCGACCACGACAAGCACCTCTCGTTTCGCCACGCCTACAAACTCACCGTGAGCGGCTTTGCGTTTAGTTACACCACGCCCTTTGGCTTCGGCGGCGGCCCCTATCGTGTGATGGAGTTGGCCTACTTCATCGGTTTCCCGCGTGCCATCTCGTCGGTGACCATCTACTCCATGATGCACATCCTCAGCCACTTCTGCCTGTGGACGACGGCTCTGCTGCTCTTCGTGGGTTTCTACATAGAGAAGATGACGACGCTCCTGTGGTGGCTCTTTGGCATCTACCTCGTGGTGCTCATCATCGCCATCGCCCTCTTCGCTTACAGTTACCGCCACGGCATTGTGGAGAAACTCTATCGCGTGCTGCTCTACGTCCCCTTCGTCAAGCACCGTGCACGCCGCTTCCTCGAAGCCAACCGCGAAGCCTTCACCAAGATAGACAGCAACATCATCTACCTCGGTCAGCACCCCAAGGTGTTTTGGGGCTCTCTGGCGCAAGAATACATCGGTCGCGTGATTAACGCCTTCGAGTTTTACTTCATCCTCCATGCCTTTGGTCTGACGCAGGCCACCTTTGTCGATGCCATCCTCGTGCTGGGCTTCTCGTCGCTGATGGGCAACCTACTCTTCTTCCTCCCTATGCAGTTGGGAGCACGCGAAGGCGGTCTGGCCATCATCATCAGCATCCTCTTTGGCGCATCGGGCAGCATTGGCATCTTCACCTCGTTTTACACGCGCATCCGTGAGTTGTTCTGGATATTCGTGGGTGTAGGCTTGGTGAAAATCGGCAACAAACGTATCATGAAATAATCGCCCTATGGCTACCCTGCTCTTCGACTACGGCGGCACGCTCGCCTCCCACGCCCGCCACTGGTCTTTCGTACTCCGTGATGCCTATCTCGCCCTCGTACCTGCTGCCATGCGCGAGGCTTTCGACGCCGTATGGCGTGACGCCTATGTCCACGGCGAGCGCACCTTGGCGCGCGAGCCTATCGTCGAGGCGACCGACACCTTCGGCGCGTTGCTGCTTCGCAAGACACGGGTGCAACTCGCCTACATCGACCAGCACGCCCCTGCGCTCTATGCCGCGCTCCCTGCCGACACCGCCGAGAGCGTAGCCGCCCAGTGCGACGACGCAGCCCGCGCCTGCACACGCGAGGCCCTGCCGATGCTCGAAGCCCTCCGAGCCGCAGGCCACACCCTCGTCCTTGTGACCAACTTCTACGGCAACATACACGCCGTGCTCGCCGACTACGGTCTGCTGCACCTCTGGTCGGCAGTGGTGGAGAGCGCGGTGGTGGGCGTGCGCAAGCCCGACCCCGCCATCTGGCGACTCGGGCTCGAAGCCGTCTCTGGCAACCCTGCGACGGCATGGGCCATCGGCGATAGTTACAGCAAGGACATCGCGCCTGCTGCTGCGCTGGGGCTGCACACGCTGTGGTATAAAGGCCAGGAGTGGGAGCAGAAAGCCTACGACGAGAGCCTGCCCACGCGCATCGCTACCGACACTCCTACCCTCTTCGCCATTCTGCGCAGCGCAGCCCGCTAATCCCGTCTGCGCACAGCGTTTCATTTTAGTGCTCAGTAAAATACATTTTAATGCCCAGTAAAATAAATTTTAGTGCCCGTTAAAATAAATTACAATGCCCGATGTAATCCATTTTAATGCCCGCTAAAATCTGCGGCTCTGCCCGCAGCGTCATTTTTCACCCACCACTCGATGTCCTTCATCTCCCTTGCCTACCTGATTTTTCTGCCGCTGACGTTTGCGCTCTACTGGCTCAGGCGCAGTGAGCGGTGGCAAAACACGGTGCTGCTCATGGCCAGCCTCGTGTTTTACGGCTGGTGGAGCATGGGTTGCCTTGCGCTGATGCTGGGCGTCGTGGTGGCCAACTACGGGGCTGCCCGCTGCCATAGCCGCTGGGCGACGCCCGGCATCATCGTCTGCAACCTCGGCGTGCTCGGCATCTTCAAGTACTACGACTTCTTCGCCGCGACAGCCGACCTGCCCACGCTGGGACTGCTCCTACCTATCGGCATCAGCTTCTACACGTTTCAGCTCACGGCCTATGTCATCGATGTGCAGCGCGGCACCGTCCCTGCCGAGCGGAGTCTGCTGCGCTTCGCCACCTTCGTCTGCTTCTTCCCACAACTCGTGGCAGGCCCCATAGAGCGTGCAGCGCATCCGCTCCCACAGATGCAGCAACGCCGCACGTTTTGCGCCGCCGAGGCCACCGAAGGCATGCGACTCATCCTCTGGGGACTAGTCAAGAAAATGCTCGTGGCCGACAACTGCGCCGCGACGGTGGATTACGCTTTTGCCAACACCGCCACACTCTCTGCGCCCGAACTCTGGATGGGTGCACTGTGCTTCGCCTTTCAGATTTACGGCGACTTCTCGGGCTACTCCGACATCGCCGTGGGCAGCGCGCGCCTCTTCGGCATCCGCCTCACGCGCAACTTCGACCGCCCCTACTTCGCTGCCTCCATCCCCGACTTCTGGCGACGGTGGCACATCTCGCTGATGCAGTGGCTGCGCGACTACCTCTACATCCCCCTTGGCGGCAACCGCCGTGGCACACTGCGCCGCCACCTCAACACGCTGTGCGTCTTCCTCGCCAGCGGCCTGTGGCATGGTGCCAACTGGACTTTCGTCCTCTGGGGAGCCTACCACGCCGTCCTCTTCATCCCCGCCACACTGCTCGGCAGTCGCTGCCGCCTCGTCGGGCGCATGATCACTCCCGTGCTCGTCGTCATGGGCTGGGTCATCTTTCGTGCCGAGAGCGTCTCGGCCGCCTGCGCTTACCTGCGTGGCATGTGGGACTTCCACGCCCCCGCTTTCACGCTTTCCCGCCTGCCGCTCGTGCTCATCGCGGCGCTGCTGCTGGCAAAGTGGCGCGGCACGGAGCCGCTGAGCCACATAGAGCACGCAGGGTTGCTGCGCTCGGCCTTCGCACGCTACGCCCTCTACTTCCTGCTCTTCGCTACTGTGCTGTGGTGGGGCGGCGAGACAGCAACGTTTATCTACTTCCAGTTCTAACACGCTCACGCCATGCGTCATTTCCTCCTCCGCCTCCTCAGCTTTGCACTGCCCGTAGCGATGCTCATCGCTGCTGGGGAAGCCTACGTGCGCCGTCTGCCCAACCCAGCGCGCGACAAGCACACATGGATGCAGCGACACTCGCCAGAGGTGGAGACCTTGGTCTTGGGCAGTAGCCACACCTTCTACGGCATCGACCCGTCGCGTCTGGGAGAGCACGCCTATTCCCTCGCCATGG
>JAGHRU010000220.1 GCA_018066225.1 Candidatus Equimonas enterica | reverse complement strand
AAGTATTGGCGCATCATGGTTTGCATCCCTCGCACCACGAGCAAATCTGGCGTCAGCGAAGAGACGGCCTACATCGTGGGCGAGACATTCGCAGGCTTCCAGGCCATGCTCGCCGACATTGACGCCGAGATGGGTGAGACCATCAAGGACTTCCACAACATGGAGTGGCGCATACAGCAACTGCGGGATGCCATCAAAGCCAACCCCAAAGGACGCGCCGACGAGCCCGAGGTCAAAGGCATCGTGGAAGAGATACTCTCGCGTGCCGACGAGATGTGCAAGGCCGAGCGTCTCTACCGTGAAGGCAAACTGCCCAAGCGTATCTGCCACTGCGACACGAAGCTGGACAACATCCTCTTCGACGAAGACGGCAACGTGCTCTGCGTTATCGACCTCGACACGGTCATGCCGTCGTTCATCTTCTCCGACTATGGCGACTTCCTGCGTTCCGCAGCCAACACGACAGTCGAAGATGACCCCGATTTGAACAAAGTGGGCTTCAACTTCTCCATCTTCAAGTCTTTCACCAAAGGCTATTTGGCAGGCGCGCGCTCCTTCCTCACCCCCATTGAGATAGAGCATCTGCCCTACGCCACCGCGCTCTTCCACTACATGACATTGACGCGCTTCATCGCCGACTACATCAACGGCGACATCTACTTCCACTGTCAGTATCCCGAGCACAACCTCGTGCGCTCCCGCAACCAACTCAAATTGCTGCACTGCATCGAGGCAGCCTTCCCCGAGATGGAAGCGTTCATCCAGACACAATTGTCCAATCGATGAATAAAGAACAACTACAAGCCCTCGCCCAACTCCTCACCGCTGCCTCGCGCAGCGATGAGGAGCGCGTGCTTGACACCACTTATACGGCACAGGTGTTGGAGCGTCTCGTGGCTGCGGGTGAGCAGGAAAGGCGACTCGTGGAAGTCATCGCCGAAACCTACACCAAGGTTGAGGCCCAGCAACTCTCACCCGTTGTCCATCGCCGCCCCGAAGTCCTCGAATGTGATGTCGTGCGCTTCCAAAACCGCAAGGAGAAATGGGTGGCTTTCGTCGGTCTGCTCGACGGTCAGCCTTACGAGATTTTCACCGGATTGCAAGACGACGAAGAAGGCATTGTGCTGCCCAAGACCGTACACAATGGCTACATCATCAAGAGCGTGAACAGCGACGGTACGAAGCGCTATGACTTCCAGTTCCGCAATCGTCGCGGCTACAAGACCACGGTGGAAGGACTCTCCGAGAAGTTCAACCCCGAGTACTGGAACTACGCGAAACTCATCTCGGGCGTACTGCGCTACCACATGCCTATCACCAATGTCCTACGACTCATCTACTCGTTGGAGTTGGAAAACGAGTCCATCAACACATGGAAGGCAGGTGTGGCACGCGCCTTGAAGAAGTACTTGCCCTCTGGCTCCGAAGAAATAGAATAACTCCTACCACACGCTCACCCATGATACAAATCCTCGATGGCACTATCCTTACGCCCCAAGGCTGGCAGAAGGGCAGTGTCATTATCTGTGACAATAAGATAGCAGAAATCACTTCCAGTGTTTGCCGCATCGCCGAGGCCGAAGTCGTCGATGCCGCAGGCTGCTATGTCATCCCCGGCGGTATAGAACTTCACGCCCACGGCGGTGGTGGCCGCGACTTTATGGAGGGCACAGCAGAAGCCTTCCGCGTAGCAACAGAAGCCCACATGGCTCATGGCACGACAGCCTTCTTCCCCACGTTGTCGTCCTCTACCGTCCCCATGATAGAGCAAGCCCTCGACACTTGCGCAGCACTGATGGCCGACGAGAACAGTCCTGTGCAGGGCTTGCATCTCGAAGGCCCTTATTTCTCGCTCCAAATGGCGGGCGCACAAATCCCGGAATGGATAAAAGCCCCTATGGCAGCCGAATATCTGCCTTTGCTCGAGCGCACCAAAGTCCTCAAACGCTGGGATGCCGCTCCCGAGCTCGCAGGGGCAGAAGCGTTTTATGCCGCCTGCCTCGATCACGGCTGCGTGCCTGCCATCGCCCATACCGCAGGAACGCCCGACGATGTGATGCGCGCCTACGAAGCAGGAGCACGCCACGCCACGCACTTCACCAACGCAATGAGTGCGCTACACAAGGAGCGGGAGTACAAAGTGCCCGGCGTAGTCGATGCGGTCTATGCCATACCCAACTTCACCATTGAGGCCATCGCCGACGGCATACATGTGCCGCCTGTCAATCTGCGTGGTATGTACAATGCCAAAGGTGTGGAGCGTATGTGTCTCATCACGGACGCTCTGGCCTGCACGGCCTCGGCGTCGCAAGACAACTTCGACCCGCGCGTCATCATCGAAGACGGGGTCTGCAAACTCGCCGACCGCAGTGCTTTGGCAGGCAGCATCGCTACGATGGACCGCCTGCTGCGCACGGCTGTCAATGACGCTCACATACCCTTGGCCGATGCGTGCCGTATGATAAGCGAAACCCCTGCACGCATCATGCACATTGATGAGCGCAAGGGGAGTTTGCAACGCGGCAAAGATGCCGACATGCTTATTATGTCCAAAGATCTACGTCTGCGCCACGTCATACAAATGGGACGCGTACGCTATACTTACAACGAGGCGTAGCCGACGGCTATGCCGGCTCTCGCTCGGCGACGAGAGTGACACGCGCAGCGCGCAAGTCAGCCATCATCGGAGGTGCTACCTTCGCTATGCTGACTTGCGCGCTACTTATTGCGGCGAAACGGTCGAGCACGGCGGTCAAGATGCGTCCTGCCACACGCTCTATCAAGTCACTGGGCTGACGCATCACTTCGGCCACAACCTCATAGGCTTCGGCATAATTGACCGTATCGGCCAAGTCATCGGTCGCAGCCGATGTGGCGTGCGCCAGACGCAGGGTAAGGCAGACTTCGTAGTCGCCCCCTACGATGCGCTCCTGCGGCAACACGCCGTGATAGGCATGAAAGCGCATGGTGTCCAGCGTGATGCAGAGAGAATGAAAAACCGCCATACGCATTAATCTTGCTTGTAGCCATAGGCTTCCAGACGACGGGTGCTCTGTCGCCAGTCCTTATCCACCTTGACGACGGTCTCAAGGTAGATAGTCTTCTGAAAAAACTTCTCGAGCGTCTTGCGCGCCTCGGTGCTGACCTTCTTGAGCGCCACGCCACGGTGGCCGATGAGGATGCCCTTCTGGCTCTCGCGCTCGCAGTAGATAAGTGCACGGATGTGGATGTTGCTGTCCGTCTCGTGAAATTCCTCCACGACGACCTCCACGGCGTATGGTATCTCCTTATCGTAGTAGAGGAGTATCTTCTCGCGGATGATTTCGGTGACAAAGAAGCGAGCGGGCTTGTCCGTCCACTGGTCGCGGTCAAAATAAGGCGGCGCATCGGGCAGCAAAGCCTTGATGCGGCATAGCACATGCTCCACGCCAAACTTCACCTTCGCGCTGATGGGGAACACTTCAGCCGCAGGCAAAGTGTCGTGCCAGGCTGCCACGAGTTGCTCCAAGGCCTGTTGCTCCGACAGGTCTATCTTGTTGATGAGCACGAGCACGGGCACGTCGAGGCGCTGCACCTTGGCGAGAAATTCGCTGTTCTTGTCGGGCTTCTCCACGACATCGGTGACATAGAGCAGCACATCGGCGTCCTGCAACGCGCTCTCCGAGAAGGCCAACATAGACTCCTGCAACTTGTAGTTGGGCTTGAGCACACCCGGCGTGTCACTAAACACGATTTGTGCCTCGGGCTCATTGATGATGCCCATGATGCGATGGCGGGTGGTCTGTGCCTTGAAGGTAGCGATACTGATGCGTTCGCCCATGAGGAGGTTCATGAGCGTAGATTTGCCGACATTGGGATTGCCGACGATGTTTACAAATCCTGACTTAAACACGTATTTATAGCGTAATAAAAGGGTGAACGATTAGAGTTTGCGGATGTGCTCCTTGATGGCGGTGTTGGTGCGCTGTATCTCGGCCAGCGTACGGCGGAAGCCCTCCTTGGGCGAACTCCATGAGGAGAAATAGTCGGCCAACTCACGCAGCGGTGTATGTTCGAGCGCATCAGCGCGCGGATTGACCACCACGGCAAGCTGACCAGGCACGACTTCCACGTTGATTTCGCGCCCTGTGGTGAAGGCGTCGCCATCGCTATGGGCAGGCCCTTCCGTCTCACGCACGATGCGTAGGTGTCGCGAACGGAAAGTCTTGACGTGCGAATTGCTCGATAGCGTCTTGCCAAAGAGTTGCAGCACGATGCTGGGGGCTTCGAGTTTGCTAAACGGCTCGATGATGATGACATCCAGCAAGCCGTCTTTCATCGAGGCGGTCGGAGCGATGAAGGCGTTGTTGCCATACTGCGAGGCATTGGCGCAAGCGATGAGGAAAGCCCGATATTGTTTGCAGCCCGTCTCGTCCTCGATGAGATAAGTGTCGGGTTTGTAGCGCAGACCATCGGTGAGCGTTTTCTCCACATAGGATTTGAGGCCCCGGTGTTTGCTCTCGGCAAATTTCAGCGAAAGGAAAGCGTCGAAGCCCACGCCGCAAGTGCAGAAGAACGGTCGGTCGTTGATGAGGCCGTAATCGAGGTGATGCACGAGGCCCTGGTTGATAATCTCAATGGCAGCAGGTGCAGAGAGCGGCAACTGCAAGTGCCGCGCCAGCCCATTGCCGCTGCCGCAAGGGATGACGGCGAGGGCTGTCGATGTGCCTATCAGGGAGCGGGCCACTTCATTGACCGTGCCATCGCCTCCCACGGCCACCACGATGTCGAAGCCTTCCCTCACGGCCTGGGCGGCCAGTTCGGTGGCGTGGCCAGCACGCTCGGTGTAGCGTATCTCATAGGTGTAGCGACTGCGGTCTATACGCAAGTGGATATGATCCACGACGCGCGCCTTGGCGGTTGTACCCGAGATGGGATTGACGAGAAATACTATGCGCTTTTGATCCATAGGCTTTGGAGGAAAAGTAAGCGTGTCGTGGGCAGGGGGATAGATTTTACTGCCCGTTATAATTTTTTACATTGCCCGTTGTAATTCATTTTACTGCCCACTAAAATAAATTTTACTGCCCACTAAAATGAACTGGACTGGGCAGAAGCGTCGGCCTCACCGCCGAGTGAGGACGATGTGAATGGTGAGTCCCGCCATCTCGAAATGGAAAGGCAGGTGCTGCGCCAAGGCTTGCTCTCGCGTCGGTGCGGTGAAGGCGAAGAGCTTGGCCTTGATGTCCTTGTTGTAGGTAAGGCCGCGCAGTTGCAGGTGGTCTTGCACACCATCGAGCAGGGCCTCCATCGACAGACGGTGCTCAGGGGCTCGGCGCAAGAGCGAGAGGGCGATGTCGCGTATGCTGATGGCCAGCGACTTGACGCGCACCTGTCGCCACTGCGTCTCGGGATGCTCCGCCAGATGCGCTTTGTGGCAGTAGTGGTGGATGTGGTCCATCGCGCTGCTGCACCACTGCGTGATGGCGGCATGCAGGCTGTCTTCGCTGTCCGCATCGATGCCGATGTGCTGCAACTCCCGCTGCATATCGCTGAGGTAGAACGTATAGCCCAGACGCTCTATGAGAGCAGGGATCGCGTCTTGCAGCGTAGGGCGACTGACGCTGCGGATAG
>JAGHRU010000014.1 GCA_018066225.1 Candidatus Equimonas enterica | reverse complement strand
ACGGTATAGTGTGGTGCGGGTTGTTGGAAAATCAGTGCAAAGATACTATGTTATATTGAACTGGCAAAGGGTTTGCGCGCTAAAAATGACATTCCAACGTAAAAAAACTGTGAGGATGATGGGAATGTAATTTGCCAGACGGAGTAGATAAAACAGCAAAACACGTTGATTTGCCAGTAGTTATGGCTTCCAGAGTGTGCTATCTGCTGTATGAGGGCATTTCGTCAGGTCAATTTTCAAAGCCTTGATACGGGTGAGAGATGGACGCGCAAAAAAACCTTCCTTGAACGGGAAGGTTTTTGCGGTGTGTACGGGACTCGCGCTCGGCTTTGCCGCTTTCAGTGAGCGTAGCGGCTGAAAGAACCCTGACCCATGGGGGATACGGGTGAGAGATGGACGCACAAAAAAACCTTCCTTGAACGGGAAGGTTTTTGCGGTGTGTACGGGACTCGAACCCGTGACCCCATGCGTGACAGGCATGTATTCTAACCAGCTGAACTAACACACCATTGTGGGTCGCATTTCGGAAATTTTGCGGTGTGTACGGGACTCGAACCCGTGACCCCATGCGTGACAGGCATGTATTCTAACCAGCTGAACTAACACACCAAATTTGACTTGTGGTATGGCGTCATTTCCGATTTGCGAGTGCAAAAGTACAACGAATATTTGAGATGAGCAAGCGAAAAGGCTATTTTTTTTGTTTCTAACCTAAAATTCGTTGAAAAATGGCTGCCGTAGTGTATTTTTCGGATTGTAAAACCCATTCTGGCAGTCTTGCCACCTCTTGGTAACCTGCTGCGGCGAAGGTGTGCAGAGAGGGGGTGTTGGTGATGGGGATGATGGCGTAGAGCAGGTGTAGGTTGAGGTGTCGGTGGGCAAAATCTGCCATTTCCGTGAGAGCGGCCTTGGCGCGACCTTGTCTGCGATAGGCTGGGGCGATGCAAAGCCCGACTTCTGCGCGTCGTTCGCGTGCCGCAATGCTGGTGAGATCGATGAAGCCTACGGCGGTCGTGTCTTGGGGCGAGAGGGGCACCGCGAGGCGCAACTGCTCACTCTTCCACGGGTCTTCAAAGCACTGCGAAGCGAGATATTGCTCCAAGGTGTGGCGGGAGTAGAAGTTGGGCGTGGAGGTGACGGCTCTGCACTCGTCGGCGTTGTCCAACTCATAGAGCAGGTCGAGGTCGTGTGGCTCGATGGCGCGTAGCATAGGCGGGAGAGAAAGGGAGGCTTAGTTGAAGATGGTCTGATGGCCGCAGATGATGATGCCGTCTTCGGGCAGATAAGTGCCGATTTGCAGTTTGTGCTGCGATGCTTGCATCTGCGCCAGTATCTGCCCCGAGGTGAAGTGCTGGGTGTCAAAGATGACGATTTCCTCGTCTTGGGCGAAGGTGCCTATGAGGTTGTCGGGGGTGGTGGCAAGGCTGGTGACATCGACGTAGCGCACGTTGAGACACCACTTGCTGACTATCTCTTCTATGCTGCGTATGCTCTCGGCAGTGCCAAAGTAGAGATACTTGGGGTCTTTGCGCTTGGCCGAGGCGTGGGTGAAGCGGTAGAAACTCCGCATCTGCTGGCTGCATAGAGCGATACACGCGCGTATATATATAGCGGTACGGATGGGCAGATAGAAGAGGGTGCGATAGTGGCGGTAGTGCTTCTCAAAGAAGATGAGCATCGCCTCGTAGAAGACGTGCACGTAGCGTGCGCTGGACTTCTGGGTGCTTTCGCCCTTGTAGTGCAGTATGGGCGTCGGCAGGTAGTAGTTGGTGAAGCCGGCTTGCAGTTGGCGGTAGGAGAGGTCGATGTCTTCGCCGTACATGAAGAAGTCTTCGTCGAAGGCGCCAGTCCTTTCGAGGGCTTTGCGTGGCAGCATCATGAACGCGCCACTCACGATTTCTATGGGTGCGGTGCTCTCTTTGTCGAGATAGCGCATATAGTATTTGCCGAAGCGGCGCGAATGTGGAAACAGGGCATTGAGTCCCGACATCTTGCAGAAGGAGACCCAGGGGGTAGGCATGCCGCGCCGCGACTCGAGGGCGAAGCTGCCGTCTGTCTTGAGCATTTTCACGCCGATAGCCCCGAGTTCGGGGTGTTGGTCGGCAAAGGCGATGCAGTCTTTGAGGGTGTTTTCGGTGATGAGGGTGTCGGGGTTGAGGTAAAGCACATATTCGCCGTGGCTCTTGCGCAGGGCGATGTTGTTGGCACGGCCATAGCCGATGTTGCGTGAGTTGGCGAAGAGGTGCAGATGGGGGTAGAGGTCAGCGGGAAACTTGTCGTTGATGTATTGCACCGACCCGTCCGAGGAGGCGTTATCGACGACGATGACTTCTGCCTCGATGCCAGCGTGTGCTACGGATTGCCACACCGAGCGCAGACATTGCAGCAGATAGTGCTTGACGTTGTAGCTGACGATGATGATGGATAACTTCATGCTTTCGTGGCTTCGGCGTAGCGTGTGGGCCAGCAAAATGTGGCTGTGACGAGGGCTACGCCAAGACAGTATTGGGGTGTGGTGGAGTAGAGGCAACCATGACACAAGACGAGGTCTGTCAAGAGCATGATGGCCAAGATGGTGGTGCGGACATTCGTCCAGCGCACATGGGCTTTCGCGCCAGTCTCGGGGGCAGCCACCTGTGCTGCTACGCCCTTGAAGCGAAAGAGGCGCAGGGCTGTGAAGCAGCCGACGAAGGTGACGGCGATGCTGACGAGGTTGCAGACGTAACTCACGCTGGCATCGCTGTCGTCTATCCATCCGCGCTCCAGAGTGCCTGTGTCCATGAGGATGTCGGCAGTGATGGCGAGCAGGAGGATGCAGATATAGTAGGTCTTTGTCATAGTCGGGTGGGGAAAGTGGGTGTGAGGCTATTGGCGCAAATCTACGCGGTCGAGCAGTGAACGCCCGAGGGTCACCTCGTCGGTGTATTCGAGGTCGTCGCCCACGCATACGCCGCGCGATAGTTGCGTGAGGCGCAGGTTGGGGAAGTCGGTGAGGCGTCGCGTGATGTAGAAGTTGGTCGTGTCGCCTTCTATGGTGGGGTTGAGGGCGAAGATGATTTCTTTCACTTGGCCTTTGCTGACGCGCGCGATTAGGCTGTCTATTTCCAGTTGCTGCGGCCCTATGCCGTCCATGGGCGAGATGACGCCGCCAAGGACGTGGTAGAGGCCGTGGTATTGGCCGGTCTGCTCCATGGCGAGCACGTTCTGCACGTTTTCGACCACGCAGATGGTCGTGGCGTCGCGCTGCGGATTGGCGCAGATGTCGCAGGTGTCGGTGTCGGAGATGTTGTGGCACACGTGGCAGTACTTCACGTCGTCGATGAGGTCGGTGAGGCTTTGTGCGAAGGCGTGCACGGCTTCGGGCTCGCGGCGGAGCTGTTGCAGCACGAGCCGCAGTGCCGTCTTGCGGCCTATGCCGGGGAGTTTGGCGAACTCCGACACGGCGCGTTCGAGGAGGCGTGAGGGGTACTGCTGTATAGACATGGGCGCAAAGTTACGCATTTCTTCCCACGCGTCCAAACATTCCCGCCACTTTTATGCGAAGCCCTCGCCCTTGCGCGCTCATTTTAGTGCCCACTAAAATTTATTTTACTGGGCACTAAAATCGATTTAACAGGGCAGTAAAATCACACGGCCTGCCCGTGCTGTTTTTCTATACCGCCGCCGCAGGTGCCCTTCTTCCCCTGTTAGGATTGACTGGCAATTAAAGGAAAAGCGGCCAACAATTCGAGTGCAGCGGAAGTCTCCTCGATAAGTCGGTTTCTGACAAAGGCCTTTGAAGACGTATTTTTTGCGAACTCATAATCCTATTTATTCGTATTATTGGTCTGCAAAGTTACCAATAATTATCCGATTATCCATAAGGTGGTCGTGCTTTTTGGCCAAATTCGTCTTTTATTTTCGCTTTTGAGCTGTGGTGCTTTGGCCTTCGGCTAACGCAAGTTCCCGCAAATTGTGCCGTGTAATCTCGCGTCATTGCCGCTACATTCTTGTCGCGTACCCTCTATTCTGCCACCTCTGCCTTGCAATTCGCTGCCTACAAAGCATTATTTTCGCAGCTTTAACACAATTTAACTCTTCGGGGGGGTAAAATCAAGATTTTAAGTAATTTTGCCGACTAATTGCGGGGAGTGTGGCGTATATCGCGCTGCAAGAGTCTCAACTTTGCACCGCTGTTCCCT
>JAGHRU010000213.1 GCA_018066225.1 Candidatus Equimonas enterica | reverse complement strand
ACCTCAACGACCTCTATCGCCGTGTGCTCATCCGCAACAACCGCCTCAAGCGACTGATGGACATCAAGGCTCCTGATGTCATCCTGCAAAATGAGAAGCGTATGTTGCAAGAAGCCGTCGATAGCCTCTTCGACAACACCCGCAAGTCCAGTGCCGTCAAGAGCGAGAGCAACCGACCGTTGAAGTCCCTCTCCGATGCCCTCAAAGGTAAGCAGGGTCGCTTCCGCCAGAACCTCCTCGGTATGCGCGTCGATTACTCTGCGCGTAGCGTCATCGTCGTTGGTCCGGAATTGAAGATGGGTGAGTGTGGTCTGCCCAAACTCATGGCAGCCGAACTCTATAAACCGTTTATCATCCGCAAACTCATCGAGCGCGGCATCGTCAAGACCGTGAAGAGCGCAAAGAAACTCGTGGATCGTCGCGACCCCGTCATCTTTGACATCCTCGAGCATGTCATGAAGGGACACCCCGTGCTGCTTAACCGTGCACCGACGCTGCACCGTCTCGGCATACAGGCCTTCCAGCCCAAGATGATAGAAGGTAAGGCTATCCAGTTGCACCCGTTGGCTTGTACGGCCTTCAACGCCGACTTCGACGGTGACCAGATGGCCGTCCATCTTCCGCTCTCCAACGAAGCCATCCTCGAGGCACAGATGCTCATGCTCCAGAGCCACAACCTCCTCAATCCTGCCAACGGTGCTCCTGTCACCGTGCCTTCGCAGGATATGGTGCTCGGCCTCTACTACATCACCAAGTTGCGTCCCGGCGCCAAGGGTAGCGGTCTGACCTTCTACGGTCCCGAAGAAGCCATCGTTGCCTTCAACGAGCGTCGCGTCGATGTCCATGCTCCCGTTAAGGTGCTCGTGGACGACATCAACGAGGCTGGCCTGCCCATCAAGCATATCATAGAGACTTCTGTCGGTCGCGTCATCGTCAATGAAATTGTGCCGCGTGAGATAGGCTTTGTCAATGAGATTATCTCCAAGAAGTCCTTGCGCGACATCATCACCCGCGTCATCAAGACCGTCGGTATGGCGCGTGCCTGTGAATTCCTCGATGGCATCAAGAACCTCGGCTATCGCAAGGCCTACGAAGGTGGCCTCTCGTTCAACCTCGACGATATCATCATCCCTGAGGAGAAGAAGGGCATCGTGCAGGAGGGTAACGACAAGATCGATGAAATCATGATGAACTACAACATGGGTTTCATCACCGACAACGAGCGTTACAACCAGGTTATCGACACGTGGACCAACGTGAACCGCAAACTGCAAAACACCCTCATGAAGCAGATGACCGAGGCCGACCAAGGCTTCAATGCCGTCTTCATGATGCTCGACTCCGGTGCCCGTGGTAGTAAGGACCAGATTGCGCAGCTGGCAGGTATGCGTGGCCTTATGGCAAAGCCGCAGAAGGCAGGTGCCGACACGCGTCCTACGATTGAAAATCCTATTCTCTCCAACTTCAAGGAAGGTATGTCCGTGCTGGAGTACTTCATCTCTACCCACGGTGCGCGTAAGGGTCTTGCCGATACGGCATTGAAGACGGCCGACGCAGGTTACCTCACCCGCCGTCTGGTCGATGTCAGCCACGATGTCATCATCACCGAGGAGGACTGCGGCACGCTCCGTGGCCTCGAATGTAGTGCGCTTAAGAACGGCGATGAGATTATTTCCTCCCTCAGCGAGCGTATCCTCGGTCGTGTCAGCGTACACGATGTCATCCATCCCGTTACAGGCAAACTCATCGTAGCCTCTGGCGAGGAAATCACCGAACCTATCGCCAAAGAGATAGAGGCAGCACAGATAGAGACCGTCGAGATACGCTCCGTCCTCACTTGCGAGAGCAAGCATGGCGTCTGCATGAAGTGTTACGGCCGCAACCTCGCTACGGCGCGCATGGTGCAGAAGGGTGAGGCCGTCGGTGTCATCGCTGCACAGTCCATCGGTGAGCCGGGTACACAGCTGACACTGCGTACGTTCCACGCTGGTGGTATCGCCGGCGGTGCCGCAGCCAATGCCACCATCGTCGCAAGCTCTGACTGTCGCGTAGAGTTTGACGAATTGCGCACCGTCGCTACGAAGAATGAGGACGGCACCGACGGCAAGGTTGTCGTGAGCCGCCTCACCGAAGTGCGCTTCATCAATGAGAATACAGGCATCGTCCTTTCCACGCGCAACGTGCCCTACGGCTCGTCACTCTTCGTCGCTCATGGCGACCATGTCGAGAAGGGTACTGTGATTGCCAAGTGGGACCCCTTCAATGCCGTCATCGTGACCGAGTTTGCTGGTAAGATAGTCTTCAACGACGTTGTCGAGGGCTTGACATTCCGCACGGAGGAAGATGAGGCTACGGGCTTGAAGGAGCGCATCTTCATCGAGTGCAAGGACCACAGCCGTATGCCCTCTGGCTCTGTCTTCGACGAGCAGACGGGCGAGAAACTGCACGAGTACAACTTCCCCATCAACGGCCACCTCGTGGTGGAAGACGGCGATACCGTCGCCGCTGGTCAGGTCATTGTCAAGATACCGCGTGTCACGGCTTCCGCAGGTGACATCACGGGTGGTCTGCCGCGTGTGACCGAGCTCTTCGAGGCGCGCAACCCGTCCAATCCTGCTATCGTCAGCGAAATTGACGGCGAAATCGAGATGGGCAACATCAAGCGTGGTCATCGCGAGATTAGCGTCAAGTCGCGTCTTGGCGAAGTCAAGAAGTATCTCGTGCCTCTGGCCAAGCAGATACTGGTACAGTCGGGCGATGTCGTGCGTGCTGGCACGCCGCTCTCCGATGGTAGCATTACCCCCAGCGACATCCTCGCCATCAAGGGTCCCACTGCCGTGCAGGAGTATATCGTCAATGAGATACAGGACGTCTATCGTCTGCAAGGCGTGAAGATCAACGACAAGCACTTTGAAGTCATCGTCCGTCAGATGATGCGCAAGGTGCAGATTGAGGAGCCCGGCGACACCCGCTTCCTTGAACAGCAGATTGTCGATAAACTCGACTTCGCCGAGGAGAACGACCGCATCTGGGGCAAGAAGGTCGTTGTCGATGAAGGCGACAGCGAGAACTTGCAGCGTGGCCAAATCGTCACGGCGCGTAAGTTGCGCGACGAGAATTCTCAACTCAAGCGTAGCGACAAGAAGATTGTGCAGACCCGCGATGCTGTGCCTGCCACTTCTACGCAAATCCTGCAAGGTATCACGCGCGCTGCTCTCCAGACCAAGTCCTTCATGTCCGCGGCTTCCTTCCAGGAGACCACCAAGGTGCTCAACGAGGCTGCCATCTCTGGCAGGACTGACTACCTCGAAGGTATGAAGGAGAACGTCATCTGTGGTCACCTCATCCCCGCAGGTACTGGTCTGCGTGAGTTCGGACGCATCGTCGTTGGCGATGCCGAAGAGTATGCCCGTTTGCAAAAGAAGAAAGAGGAAAGCGGCGAGGACGAAGACGACTTTTAAGCCGTCACGCCACCGCTGACCTATCATAGCGTACCGCCCGCAGTAGTTCGTCTTACTGCGGGCGGTGCTGTCGTTGTGTGCCTCTGTGGACAAAATAAAGCGGCCGCGCCGTAAAAAGTACCACTAAATGCGCCAGCATTGAAAATCATTGCTGTCTGGTAATACTCGGTACAGCATAAATAATCGCTATAGCGCCCTCTAAATACAGATTTCGGGGTACGTTTTCTCAAAAGTAGACCCCATGGGAACTTTGATAGAAAGAAAAGCCGTTTACTTACGATTGCGAATGCAAAGGTAGGTAAACGGCTCTGTATGTGGAAAGACAAAAAAACAATTACAATTCATCTTCTGCGCTCTTATAATGCTTTTTGCTAAAGTATGAAAGTTCCACACCAATAAATATTTGTTTTGATATTGATTCATATCTATAACAAGATGCCCAAGCAAACGCATCTTTACTGAAAATTATAGTGTGTGCATATATTGTTGTATCTTTTTTCTCAACAATAGTTTTCTTGTACTTGTTGGTAAGTGACATGTTTAATTGCTCGTATTGTGACATTGCTGAAGCTTTGTCTTCACT
>JAGHRU010000195.1 GCA_018066225.1 Candidatus Equimonas enterica | reverse complement strand
GAGAGGTGTAGGGTGAAATAGGGGGCGGTGCGCCAATTTTGTTGCACTTTCTATTAGGGGCGTGCAGAGCACTCCGACAAGGTCTGCCCTTGTCGTGCAAACGCTCTGCCCTTGCCGTGCGAACGCTCTGCCCTTATCGTGCGAACGCTCTGCCCTTATCGTGAAGGTGGTTACGGCGTGTCGCTGCAAGAGCTTTGTTGTCAAAGACTTACGCATTGCTGCGACGGACCGCTATGGACGGCCTATGCTGCGTCGTGCTGTGCCCGCACCTGTCGCTTACGGTCGCTTGGGGTAGCGGCGGTGTGCTGTGTGGGCTATGACAGCAAGGGAGAGAGGGTGGTGCTGAAACCAGCGCAAAAATAGCAAATTATTCCGACAAAAGTGATGCTTCTCGCGAAATATTTGTATATTTGCGCCGATTTCGTTCGCTCTCTCTCGCTGTACCATGTTTATGCTCGTTGCTTTCTTGGCGGTTTTCCTGCTTTCAGCACTCGTCTTTGCCTTCGGGGCGCTGCCTGCTTCGGTGGCTTGGTATTGGCGTCTTGTGGCGATGGTGCCAGTGGCAGCCTTGATGGGGAGCATCGTACTGCTGCGTAGCGGCATGCTGCACGGCGCGTGGCAGACGCTCACGGCATTGCTCTTCGCGCTCGTTGTGGCGCAAGTCCTGATGATGCCTGTGCTCTTGTTTACTCTCGTGGGCGACCATGCCGGGTGGCCTGCGGGCGTGGTGCGTAGCAGCCGTCTTGTGGCATGGGGCATAGGGGCAGTGACGATGGTCGTGATGGGCATAGGTTCTACTTATGGCTGGCGGCACATCACGACGAGAGACTTTGCCTACACCGATGAGCGGGTGCCACGGGCTTTTGAGGGCTATCGCATCGTGCAACTCTCCGACTTCCACCTTGGCACGTTCCGTGGCCACGAGGCTGTGGTGCGTGAGGTGGTGGAGCGCGTCAATGCGTTACGCCCCGACCTCATTGTCTTCACGGGCGATTTGGTCAGCCAGAGGGCCGACGAAGTGTTGCCACATATAGCGGCGTTGCGGGGGCTTCGCGCGCGCGATGGCATTTACAGCGTGATGGGCAATCACGACTACCTGCTCTATCATCCGTGGCCTACGCCCTCGGAGAGAGCGCGTGAGGTCGGCCGTCTGCAAGCGGCCGAGCGTAGCCTTGGCTGGCATTTGCTGCTCAACGAACACGCCATCATAGCCCGTGGAGGTGACACCCTCGCCATCGTGGGTATAGAAAACGACGGCCGCCCACCGTTTCCCCAGCGTGGCCGTCTCGACAAGGCGTGTCGCCATCTCCCCGCAGGGGCGTTCACGCTCTTGCTCTCCCACGACCCCACCTGCTGGCGGCGGCGCGTCGTGCCCGACACCGACGTGGCGCTGACGCTCTCGGGGCATACCCACGGCATGCAGTTTGGGCTGCTGGGGTGGTCGCCCTCCGCATGGCTCTACCCAGAGTGGGGCGGCGCATACCGCGAGGGTGGGCAGACGCTCTTTGTCAGCACTGGCATCGGTGCTGTGGGCGTGCCCTTCCGCTTCGGCCTCTGGCCAGAGATAGCCTGCATCACGTTGCATCGCAAGGCGTGACGACGGTCGGTGCCCATTTCAGAGTTTCTTAATTTCCTATTTCCTGTTTTGCGCTATGTTTCGCTTGCTCTATTGCCTCTATCAGCTCGTTGTTGTCCTTCCCGTGCTCTTTGTGACCACGCTCCTTACGAGTGTCTCGACCAGTTTAGGTTGCATGTTTGGCGATGCCACATTCTGGAGTTATTGGCCCGGTCGCCTGTGGAGTGCCTCGCTCTGCCGTCTGCTGTGGCTGCCAGTCCATGTCGAGGGGCGCGAACACTTGCAGTCGGGGCAGAGCTATGTCTTCGTGAGCAACCACCAAGGGGCTTTCGACATCTTCCTCGTTTATGGCTTCCTGCATCGTCCGTTTAAGTGGATGCTCAAGCAGTCGCTCCGCCGTGTGCCGATGGTTGGCATCGCTTGCGAGAAGGCAGGCTTCACCTTCGTCGATAAGTCGTCGCCGCGTGCTGTGGCCAAGACCATGATACAGGCGCGTGAGTCGCTTCGCGACGGCTCTTCCATGGTCATTTTTCCCGAGGGCTCGCGTACCTATACGGGGCAGGTCGGTGAGTTTAAGCGCGGCGCGTTTCAGTTGGCTACCCAGTTTCGTCTCCCCATCTGCCCGCTCACGATTGACGGCAGTTTTGAGGTGTTGCCTCGTCAGCGCGGTTTCGGTTTTGTCACGCGCCATGCCTTGCGCCTTGTCATTCATGAGCCTATCACCGACATCGGCAAGTCGTCCGAAGCCATAGGGCAAGCCATGCAGCAGTGTCGCGATACTATCGTGAGCGCACTGCCGCCCCAGCATCAAGACCCCGCCTGAGGCCGCTTGCAGCACGGCACGACAAAAAGTTACCGCCACACTGACCTTACGAAGAAGGAAAGCGTGGCGGTTTCACTACTAACCAAAATTAACTTCTATTTGCTGTGCAAAAAAAGTGTTGTGATATAATATCACGGTGCAAAAGTACTGCTATTTTTTGAAACAGCCAAAGGAAAACACGAAAAAAATGCATCGCGCGCACTTTTTTCGTGTTGTTGTAATGCGTTGATAGTCACGCCGTAAAATCAATTCGTCAAAGCCTTTGCAGGTGCATTCGCATGGTGATGTGCAGCATCAAAGGCTTGGCGTACGACATTAGCGTTTCGGCGCGAAAAGTGACATTTTGTTACACGTTGTCTCTCGCGTGGCTAATTGTGGTGCAGCAGTGCTGCCATGATGTAGAGACGCATCATATCGATGGCGCGCACGTTGTCGCCGCCGTTGGGGATGATGATGTCGGCATACTCCTTGGTGGGCTTGATGAACTCGTCGTGCATAGGACGCAGCACCTTGCGATACTTCCCAATGAGCATATCCAGAGGGTGCCCACGCTCTACGGTGTCGCGCTCGATGACGCGCAGCAGACGCTCGTCGGGTGATGCCTCTACATAGATTTTCAGATCCATCAGGTCGCGCAGAGGCTTGCTATAAAGTGCCATGATGCCTTCGATGATGATGACGTCGCGCGGCTCTACATGCACAGTCTCTGCAAGGCGTGTGCAGGTGATGTAGCTGTATGTCGGCTGCTCTATGGCACGCCCTTGGCGGAGTGCTTCTATGTGCTGGGCAAGGAGCGACCACTCGAAGGCATCGGGGTGGTCGAAATTGGTGCGTTTGCGCACTTCCAGAGGCAGGTGGCTCTGGTCGTTGTAGTAAGAGTCTTGGGGTATGACGGCCACGCTGCCTTCTGGCAGTGACTCGATGATTTTATTGACGACGGTAGTCTTGCCAGACCCCGTGCCGCCTGCAATTCCGATGATAAGCATAAGCAGTGATTTTGGGTAGGGCTGATAGGAAAACACCGCAAAGGTAACAATTATTTGAGAAATTCTGTGTAATTTTGCCGAAAATATGCAGTCCTACTTATGATTTGGCCCACGATAATAGACCGTTATTACCCCCAAGGTGAACTTCGCGCCTTGCTTTTGCAACATTCCCGTAGCGTAGCCGACCGTGCCTTGCTTATCGCTCATCGCCATCCCGAGTGGCAGCTTGACGAAACTTTCATCGAAGACGCCGCGATGCTCCATGATGTCGGCATCTTCCGCTGTGATGCGCCCGGCATACATTGCTACGGCCAAGCCCACTATTTGATGCACGGACGCCTCGGTGCCGCATTGCTGCGCCGCGAGGGCTATGAAGCCTTGGCACGGGTGGCGGAGCGGCATACTGGCACTGGGCTTACGCGCGAGACCATGCAGGCCTTGGGATTACCCGTAGCACCCATTGACCTTGTGCCCGAAACGCGTGAAGAACGCCTCATCTGCTATGCCGACAAGTTCTACTCCAAGAGTCATTTGGAGCGTACACGCACCGTGGAGCAGACGGCGCGGAGTCTCGAGAAGTTCGGCGCGGAAGGTGTGGCGATTTTCATGCGCTGGGTAGAGGAATTTGAAGGGTAGGCCAGCGGCGCACACACGGCTGATAGTAGCCACGAAAAAGCCTTGCAAGCATTACGCTTGCAAGGCTTTTTAGGGTGCCTAGTCGGATTCGAACCGACGACATTCAGAACCACAATCTGACGCTCTGACCAGCTGAACTATAGGCACCGTCGTGACATTCTTTCGGAATGCGGGTGCAAAGGTACGCACTTTCTGCGTAATGACCAAATGTTTCCGCAACTTTTTTGCCAGCGCGGCCTAAAAAAGCGTAAACGCCGCCCTTTCCTACGACTATTCTCTCGCGCTTCAACTGCGCATGTGGACGTCGTGTTGCGGGAAGGGTATCTCGATGCCGCCAGCGTTGAGGGCGTTGTAGATGGCTTCTTTGGCGCGGGAGAGGAAAGCGGGCTTCTGCTCTACCAGTACCCATACCCACACCTTCAAATCTACACTGCTGTCGCCGAAGTCGGCAAATGACACGCTGATGGCTGTGCCGGGCTTGATGACCGTGCGGCCGTCGGAGAGCGTCTCGTCGAGCGGCTTCACGGCGTCGATGAGTATCTGACGCACCGCCTGTATATCCGTGCCGTAACTTACGCCGATGGAGATGGAGCAGTTCTCGTAGAAGTGGTTGCGGGTGAGGTTTTTGAAGTTCTTGGAGAAGAGGGCCGAGTTGAGGAAGGCGATGACGCTGCCGTCAAGGGTGATGAGTTGCGTGCTCTGATAGGTGATGCTCTCCACCTTGCCCGAGATGCCGTCACACTCTATGTAGTCGCCTACGCGTACGCGCCCCGTCATCAGCGATATGCCGTAGAAGAAGTTTTCGAGCAGGTCTTTCATGGCGAAACCCATACCAGTGGCCAGACCTGCCGTCACCACGCTGATACCGCTCTTTGGCACTTGCAGCAAGACGAGGGCGTAGAGGAAGTAACTGCCCCATACGAGGATGGCGATGACATTGTCGGCCAGCGTGAAGTTGTGACGCGCATCAGCGGGACTCTTGTACTGCTTGTAGTAGTGATAGACCGAGCGGATGAGATAGTTGAGGTAACTAAACAAGAACCAGCAGGCGATGACCAGCACGAGTTTGTACAGCGAGACGCTCACGACGCCTTCCTGCTCTATGAAGTTGTAGAAGAAGGCTGTGCGGCAGATGTCCGTCATCTCAAACACTGCGGCTGCCGCCCAGATGCTGATAAGGACGCTCATCACGCCCAGCACGGGCACGAAAGTGCGCTGCACAAAGTCATAGACCCAAGTGGTGCTGATGTATTTGCCGCGCTTGGCATTGCCGAGGAGTTGCTCGTCGCTGAGGCTCATCGTTTGCTCGGGCTTACGCGTGCGGAGTTTGCGCGTGATGAAGCGGTATTCATAGCGTTCGAGCAAGTGATAAGCCAAAGTGATGGTCTGAATAGCGGCCAGCTGGAACATCCACCACACCATCACCTCTACCGCCATCAGCACATAGCCCACGAAGGCCATAACAGAAGCAACGAGCATGGCAAACATCGACACGACAGAATAGACCATATCGCTGGTGGGCAACAGGCCGTTGGAGCGGCGGATGGCCTTGATTTGCCATACCGTGAAGCCTATCAGCAGTGGCGGGTAGATGAGATTGACGAGGTTGTTGGGGATGAATACGATGCGAAAGACGATGACGAGGAAGGCCATGGTCAAGAAAGGCAGGTAGGAGCGGAAACCCACTTTGAGTTGCGCCGCGTTGAGGCGCAGGAGCAAGGACATCACGATGGCCAGCGAGAGCCAAGCAATGTTGATCATCAATCCCGTTGCCATCAGCATGAAGTTGCGCGTGATGAGGGTGCGCACGAGCATAACCGATAGGGCAAAGACAAGCAAGCCTACGGCGAGGATGTAGATTCTGCGCTTGTCCTTGAAGTCTTCGGGCAACCAACGCTTTGGGATAACCCAACGTACGATGACGTTGGACAGCGCAGTGGCGATGGCGATATAGATGAGGATGAAGAAGCAGATGAAACTGATGATAGGTCCTCTCCACTCGGAGTAGGTGACGGAACGGTGCTCCAATGGCGCATACTTCTCCGTCACGTCCTGCTTGGCTTGCCCCAAGAGCATAGGAAGTCGGGAGAGGGTCTTAATGTAGTTCTCACCGCCGTCCTTGAAGATGCTCTGCTGCAACTTCTTGTAGCACTTGATAGCGTAGGCGTTGAGCTCTTCTACTTTCGCGTTCACGCGCGTATAATATAAGCGGTCTTCCTCTATGGATTTCTTTATCTTGGTGAGATTGCCGCGCAGGGCTTTGGCGTAGAGGAGACAGCGTTCGCGGTCTTGGAGTTGCTGTGGCGTGAGGGTGTAGGCTGTGCTCAGCCCCTTGAGACTGTCGGCCACCTCTTCGGTGAGCGTGGTGTCGCGCTTGAAGGCGATGTTGGCTGCTATGGCGGCTTTCCCTGTCATAGGCGGCAGTTCTTCCAGCGAGGTGATAAGGCCGTTGTAGCGCGCTATCTCGCTCGAGAGGCGCTCGCATATCTGGTCATACGGCACGTTGGTCTTGTGAAGCTCACGATAGAGGTCTGTGGCTTGCTGACAGGCATACGAGAGGTCGAAAGTGAAGTCCTGTTTCTGCGAGTAGAGCATGAGAGCGATTTGCTCCGAGCGTTTCATATAGTCCACGAGGCGAGCGTGTTGCGCTGTGGACATCTGCTCGTAGCGTGCCATATTGATTTTCTGTTGCTGGTAGTTCTGCTCCAGTTCAGCGCGCAACACGCCGAGTGTGCGTGCGAGATCCTTCTCCTTGAGCACTGCGCCAAGGGGGATTGTCATGAGGATAAGGAGCAAGAGTGAGAGGATACGCTTCATGGTGAAAGGAGTATGGTGAGAGTATGTTTCGGCTGCGAAGTTACGCATTTATTTACAAACGGCCAGCGTTCGCCGCCTTTTTCTTGGCGCGAAGTGCTCACTGGGCAGCAAAGTGGTCGCAACAGGGCAAAAAAATAGAGAGAAAGCGCGTGTGCTTCCTCTCTGTGAGCCGAAAGCGGGACTCGAACCCGCGACCCTATCATTACGAATGATATGCTCTACCAACTGAGCCATTTCGGCGGTGATATTACGCCTTGGTGTCGTAAATCGAGCGCAAAGTTAGGACTTTATTGCCGAATGACCAAATGTTTTGGCGAAAAAGTACAGAAAAAGTAAGAAATTCGCCGTGTCTCTTTGCCTTGAGGCGGGAAAGTTGTAATTTTGCTGGGAATATTCTGTCTTTTGTACTCTATTTTCTCTATGAAGTATATCCGCTATTCTTTTTTCGCGGCATTGCTATGTGCATTTTGTCAAATGGCGGTGGCGCAAGTGCGTGTCAAGAAACTATTGAAGGCACCCGGCCTCGAAATCGTTTATGGCCACAGTTATAAAGGTCACCAAGCCCCTTATCGCACTACGGCTATCGTGGTGGGTGATGAAGTGGAAGTCAAGACTGTAGCGTCGGAAATGGCGGATGAGGGGGCCGACAATGCCATGCAGATGGCGGCCTATTACGACTACCGCACGATGATGGTCTATGATGTGGCTACGCTGCCTTCGGGGCGCAGAGTCTCCACGGCCGAAGCCTTTACCTTGGGAGCCGGCTTGAGGGCGGTCGAAGGGACGGAGCGTATCCTCGGGCTGCAATGTCAGCATCTGCGTGCTGTGCACAACAGCAATACCTACGACGTGTGGGTGACGCATGAGTTGCCCGCCTGCAATGCCTCTCCCAGCAACATCGCGCTCTGCGAAGGTCTCGTGCTGCGCGTGGTGCGCAATGGCGACATGGTGACGGAGGCCACGGCTATCAATCCCCTTGCCGCGGCGCGCCAGATTATCCCCACAGACCGTGGCGAGGTGATGGACGCCTACGAATACCGCTATGCCGTCAATCGTGCAGGTGTCCTTGATGTCCGCGTCTTCGACCAAGCACGGGTGGCTTTCACGGGCGAGAAGTTGCCCGCAGATGTCACGGCAGACGAGATCTATCACGCTGGCGGTGGTACGGTCGTGCTACGCAAGGTGACGCTTCCCGAGTGCTCTCTGGGCTACAACGTGTATTGCACCACCACGCAGTATAGCGACGGCGATGCTTACGACCGTGTGGGGTCGGTGTTTGTGATACCTACCGAGCGCAAGCAGTCGTTTCTCGATATGCTGCGCGACATGAGCAGTGTGCCTGCCCAGCACATGGGCGGTGAGGACTACCCGGGACTGATTTCCACGGCAGATTATGCTGCTCCTCTGGAACTCCAACGCTTCTTTACGGGATTTGGTGTGCGCGCTTACAATGACCGCAATCGTATCCCCGGCGTGACATGGGCCGACAGCGTGACCTACAAGACCGATGTCACGTCGCTATCTTCGCGCCTCCAGGGCGAAGTGTGGCTCGGAGCGTATGTCGGCAACTGGGATGCCAAGGGGCATCGCCTCTCCGTCACGTTGAGTTATTACCCTACGGGCGGTGAACGCCAGTATGCAGCGATGCCGCTTTTCAACACCGTGAACTATGCCGAGCAGGCTGGGCAGAAATATCCCACCTTTATGCTTACGGATAGTCTCACCACGACCTTTACGCTCGACCATGATGTCCGCGATGCCGTGCTTTACTATCTCACGAGCGGCCATGGCGGCTGGGGCGGTGGCGACGAGTTCAACCAGAAAATCAACACAATATGGCTCGATGGGCAGAAGGTGGCCGCTTTCATCCCATGGCGTGACGACTGTGCTACATACCGCAGCAATAACCCTTGCTCTGGCGATGCCGCCAACGGTGAGACCTCTTCCGATTATAGCCGTAGCAACTGGTGTCCCGGCACGGTGACCAACCCCGAGTACATCGCGCTGGGTGACCTCAAAGCTGGCCAGCATACGCTGAGTGTGCAAATCCCGCAAGGTGCGCCAGAGGGTGGCAGCAACAGTTATTGGTGCATCTCTGGCACGTTGCTCTATCTCCCTATGCCGTAGCGGCAAAATCTGTTTTCTCCGAATACTTTAATCTTATTAGCCGAAAAGGCAATAACAATCTATGACAATAATAAAACATATTACCCAAGCCCTTTTCACCAAGCATGCGATGCCTTATTGGAGCATTCTGCTTGTGGATGCTTTAATCGTGGGCATCAGTGCTTTGCTCGCCGTGTATTTCGCCTACGGCGGTACGGTTGTGCTAACCAATTTTTGGGCTTTGATTAGAGGCATTGTGCTCTGCATCCTTGTTTATGCTGCGTGGTTCCGCATCGTCCGCACCTATCATGGTGTGGTGCGCTATTCCTCCACCGTCGATTTCTTCCGTCTGGCCAAGGCCATGATAGGCGGTACGTTGTGCTGCATGGTGCTGACGTGGGGCGTAGAACTGTTGCAGGTGCCGCCCACCATCATCCGCGTGATGGGCAATAAAGCCTACTTGTTGCTTTTTGTCATCGCCTTGATGCTGATGTGGGCTTCGCGTATCATCGTTAAATTGTGCTACGAAATCTATTCCAAGGACAGCAAAGCGCGAGGTGCCTTCATCTTCGGTGTACGCCAAGGAGGTGTGGAGTTGGCGCGCATCATCCGCAATGAGGAGCACCACCAACTTGTGCTCAAAGGCTTCGTCTCCGACGAGAATGATATGATCGGCAAGGAGTTGATGGGGCAGCGTATCTATCCGCTGGACGACCATCTCGTAGATTTGATGAAGAAGCACGAGGTGAAGGTATTGCTCATCTCGTCGCTCGTCGTGGAGCGTTTCCGCGAGATGAATGCCCTCATCGACCAGCTTATCGAAGCCGATATACGCATCATGTTGATGCCACAGCCCAAGTGGTGGGAGCAGCAGAGCGGACGCGGTGAAATCAGAGAGGGTAGTGAGGCGCGTCATGAGCTGCGCGAGATAGAAGTGGAAGACCTCTTGCCGCGCAAGAAGATTGACATCGATATGCAGGCTGTGAGCAACATCTTGGTCGGCCAGTCCATCCTCATTACAGGTGCTGCCGGTAGCATCGGTAGCGAAATCGTCCGACAGGTGGCCACCTTCCGTCCGCGTCTTCTCGTCCTCATCGACCAGGCCGAAACGCCGATGCACGACCTGCGCGTCTTCCTTGCGCGAGAGTTTCCCGAGGTGGAGGCACACACCGTCGTGGCTTCCATCACCAGCGAGGCACACATGGCGCATCTGTTTGAGACCTATCGCCCGGCTTATGTGTTCCACGCGGCGGCCTATAAGCACGTCCCCATGATGGAGGACAATCCGACGCAGGCTGTGCAAAACAATATATACGGTACCCGCGTCATCGCCGACCTCGCCGTGAAATACGGCACCCGCAAGTTCGTGATGATCAGTACCGACAAGGCGGTCAATCCTACCAATGTCATGGGTTGCAGCAAGCGCATCTGCGAAATATACTGTCAAGCACTCGATCGCAAACTCCGTGAGGAGTATGAGGCCGCTGGCCGTCCCGAGGACAGCGTGCCATGCCAGTTCGTCACAACGCGCTTTGGCAATGTCTTGGGCAGCAACGGCAGTGTCATCCCCCTCTTCAAGGAGCAAATCCGTAAGGGTGGCCCTATCACCGTCACGCATCCCGACATCATCCGCTTCTTTATGCTCATCAGCGAAGCCTGCCGCCTTGTCCTCGAAGCCGCTGTCATGGGGCATGGTGGCGAAATCTTCGTCTTCGACATGGGCGAGCCTGTGCGTATCCTCGACCTTGCCAAGCGTATGATAAAACTCTCGGGCTGCAAGGACATCGAAATCAAGTTCACAGGGCTGCGCGAGGGCGAGAAACTCTATGAAGAGGTTTTGGCCTCCACGGAGAACACCAAGCCTACGGTGCATCCGATGATTATGGTGGCAAATGTCCGCGAATATCCCTACGACGAAATCAAGGCGCACGAAGAGCAACTCTACGCCAAGAGTGCAACGTGCGACGAGATGGAGATTGTGGCGTATATGAAGCAAATCGTGCCCGAGTACAAGAGCCCGAGCAGCAAGTACGCTGTGCTCGACAAATAGACATCGGCATAGCCTCTGGTTTATCGTATTTCCCCGATATGGCGCACTTCGAAGCCCGCTTATTTATAAGGGCGACGGAGTGCGCCTTTTCTTCTCTGCCCTTGTCGTGTGAATGGTCTGGGCAGACCGTTTTTCCTATCCGGGCAGACCGTTTTTCCTACCCGGGCAGGCGCGAAATGCTTGCTTTCCTGCTGCCCGATAGTATTTCGTGGGATAAATCAATAAATTTGGCCGATTGGGGAAGATTTACTGCTACGAAACGCGTTGGTGTGATTTTTTATTCGTAAATTTGCATGCGAAATTAACCTAAATATAATAGTATGGCAAAGAATTTTAGAATGGGTAGCGACCTGCTCGGTGAGAAGGAAGTTCCCGCAGAAGCACTCTATGATGTGCAGACGGTTCGCTGTCTTGAGAACTTCAACATCAGTCATTTCCACCTCAACGAGTACCCCAACTACCTCAAAGGTCTTGCTTTGACCAAGATGGGTGCCGCAGAAGCCAACCACCAACTCGGCGTTATCACCGATGAGGTCTATCGCGGCATTATGGCTGCCTGCCGTGAAATCCTCGACGGCAAGCATGCTGAAGCCTTCCCTATCGACATGATACAGGGTGGCGCAGGCACCAGCACCAATATGTGCGCCAATGAAGTTATCGCCAATCGCGCCCTCCAGATTTTGGGCTACGAGCTCGGCGACTTCAAGCACTGCTGGCCCAATGATGACGTGAACTGCTCGCAATCGACCAACGACGCCTATCCCTGTGCTGCTCATCTGGGCCTTTACTTCACCCACCTCGAGTTCTTGAAGCACCTCGAAGCCCTCATCCAGAGTTTCCGTGCCAAGAGCAAGGAGTTCGCTGGCATATTGAAGATGGGCCGCACACAGCTCGAAGATGCTGTGCCCATGACCCTTGGTCAGACCTTCGGCGGCTTCGCTTCTATCCTCGAAGAGGAAATCCCGCATCTCAACCACGCCGCCGAAGACTTCCTCACCGTCAATATGGGTGCTACGGCCATCGGTACGGGCATCTGCTCCGAGCCCGGCTATGCTGAGAAGTGTGTCGCTGCGCTCGCCAAGTTTACGGGCTGGGACATCAAGCTTGCCGCCGACCTCGTGGGCGCAACTTCCGACACCTCTTGCCTCGTAGGCTACTCCGCAGCCCTCAAACGCCTCGCTGTGAAGGCCAGCAAGATATCCAACGACCTCCGTCTGCTCGCTTCCGGTCCCCGTTGTGGCCTTGGCGAAATCAACCTGCCCGAGCGTCAGCCGGGTTCCAGCATCATGCCGGGTAAGGTCAATCCCGTTATCCCCGAAGTTATGTCGCAGATTTGCTACAAGGTGATGGGCAACGATGTTTGCGTCACCATGAGTGGCGGGGCTGCACAAATGGAACTCAACGCTATGGAGCCCGTGATGATACAGTGCTGCTTCGTGAGCGCGGAAATCATGATGAACGGTTTCGATACGCTCCACGCGAACTGCGTAGATGGCATCACCGCCAACGAGGAGCGTTGCCGCGAGTACATCATGAACTCCATCGGCATCGTCACCGCTCTCAACCCCATCATCGGCTACAAGCACTCCACCAAGATTGCGAAAAAG
>JAGHRU010000129.1 GCA_018066225.1 Candidatus Equimonas enterica | reverse complement strand
CACGGCGAATATATGCTGCTTGACGAAGCCTCCGTCACAGGCACAGCCAACATCATCATGGCCGCCGTCTTGGCTCAAGGCACTACGACCATCTACAACGCAGCCTGCGAGCCTTATATACAAGGACTGTGCCGCATGCTCAACAAGATGGGTGCACGCATCACGGGCATAGCCTCCAACCTACTCACCATAGAAGGCGTAACAGCCTTGCACGGCACGACGCACGCCATCTTGCCCGACATGATCGAAATTGGCTCTTTCATCGGCATGGGTGCTATGGTGGGCGATGGGCTTACCATCAAGAATGTGAGTTACGACAACTTGGGCATCATTCCCGAAGCCTTCCGCCGCTTAGGTGTCCAGATGGAGCGCAGGAATGAAGATGATCTCTACATACCTCGACAAGACAACTACGAGATAGAGTCCTTCATCGATGGCTCGTTTATGACCTTGGCCGACGCACCATGGCCTGGCTTAACCCCCGACCTTTTGAGCGTGCTCATCGTCGTAGCCACACAAGCCAAAGGCTCTGTGCTCTTCCACCAGAAGATGTTTGAGAGCCGTCTGTTCTTCACGGACAAATTGATAGAAATGGGCGCACAAATTATCCTATGCGACCCGCACCGTGCAGTCGTCGTAGGACACGACGGCAACATACCTCTGCGCGCCCGACGCATGGTAAGCCCAGACATCCGCGCAGGTATTGCCCTTCTCATCGCTGCTATGAGTGCAGAAGGCATATCACGCATCGACAATGTAGGACAAATAGACCGTGGCTACGAACGCATAGAAGCACGTCTGAACGCTTTGGGTGCAGTCATTCGCCGCGTAGAAAATTAAGCAAGCGCCCACTATGATAGGCAACGAAGAAGTTTTCCCCATAGGCCGAGTGACGCGCCCCCATGGCACACATGGTGAACTGGAAATCACATTCACCGATGATGCTTTCGAGCGTGGCGATGCCGCCTATCTCGTTTTTATGCTGGACGGCATATTGGTGCCCTTCTTTATGGACGAATATTGCTATAAAGGGCAAGAAAGCGTCATCGTCAAGTTTACCGACATCACCTCCGAATCCAAAGCGAAGTCTTATGTCGGCACGCAGGTTTTCTACCCCTTTAAGGCCTTGGACGATGAGGCGGAAATGACCTTGTCGTCCTACAAGGCACTGGTGGGTTTCCGTGTTGTGACCGCACAGGGGCAGACCATTGGCACTATATTTGCAGTAGATGATAGTACCGCCAATGTATTGCTCTATCTACATAAGCACGATGACCAAAGCGAATGTGTCCTGCCCTATCACGATGACTTTCTCGTCGCCTATGACTTAAAGCATCGCACACTGACGTTGCAACTACCAGAAGGCTTGCTCCACCTGTAACAACCCTCAAACAGCCAATCCCCATGAAACGCATAGCTCTACTTGGCTCAACGGGCAGCATAGGTTGCCAGACATTAGATATTGTATCACAACACCCCGACGAGTTTGAGGTGCGTGTGCTCACAGCCAACACCAATGCGGCACTCCTCATTGCTCAAGCCAAGCAATACGAGCCCGATGCCGTGGTTATTGCCCAGCCATCGCTTTACCCACAAGTAGCAAAGGCTTTGGCCGATTTGCCCATCAAAGTATATAGCGGAGCTGACGCACTATGCCAAGTCGTAGCACTACCCTCGGTAGATGTCGTTGTCACGGCTATGGTGGGATTCAGTGGACTCCGTCCTACTGTGGCCGCCATAGAAGCCAACAAGACCATCGCTTTGGCCAACAAAGAGACCTTGGTTGTGGCAGGTGAACTCATCACACGCCTTGCCGTAGAACACCATGTCGCCATACTGCCCGTAGATAGTGAGCACTCTGCTATATTCCAAAGCATTGTAGGCGAAGCGGCCAATCCTCTTCACAAGATACTACTCACTGCATCAGGCGGTCCTTTTCGCCAGAAATCAGCGGCAGAGATTGACCAGATGACGGCTGCCGACGCCTTAAAACATCCCAATTGGAAGATGGGTGCAAAAATCACCATCGACAGTGCCACGCTGATGAACAAAGGCTTCGAGATGATAGAAGCCTGCTGGCTCTTTGGCGTAAGCCCAGAGCAAGTGGAAGTCGTCGTGCACCCAGAGAGCATCATACACAGTGCCGTAGAGTTTGAAGATGGTGCTGTCAAGGCACAACTTGGCGTGCCCGATATGCGCCTTCCCATACAGTATGCTCTCACCTTCCCCAAGCGTATCCCACTCCAAGGTGAACGTTTGGACTTCTTTTCGCTGGGACGTCTCACCTTTGAGCGTCCCGACATGGACCGCTTCCCATGCTTACGTTTGGCCTACGAAGCCATAGCGGCAGGTGGTAGCGCCCCTTGCATCTTAAACGCCGCCAACGAAGTCGTCAATCTTGCTTTCCGCGAAGGTAAGATTGCCTTTACCGACATACCGCGCCTCATCGAGGCTACAATGCACAGCCTGCCACAGTCTTCCCCCCAGACCTTGGAAGACTACATCCGCATAGACGCAGAGGCCAAGCAGCATTGCCAACAATTGATAACCAACAAACACTAAACACATCACAACCACTCATGGAAGTATTCTTCATCAAAGCCCTTCAACTCATACTTTGCCTCTCGCTGCTTATCGTATTGCACGAAGGTGGCCATTTCTTCTTCGCCAAACTCTTTGGCGTTCGCGTAGAAAAGTTCTGTCTATTCTTCGACCCATGGAAATCATGGAAACTCTTTTCGTACAAGGGGACGAACTATCACCTTGGATGGCTACCGCTGGGTGGCTACGTCAGCATCGCAGGTATGGTGGATGAGACTACCAAAGCCGACGAACTCAACAAGGAAGTACAGACATGGGAGTTTCGTGCTAAGCCCGCATGGCAGCGCCTGCTCATCATGCTGGGTGGTGTGCTGGTCAATTTTATCATCGCCCTCTTCCTCTACGCTATGATACTCTTCGTTTGGGGTGAAGAATATACGCCAGTACGCAACATGACCCATGGTTTGGCTTTCAGTGAGCAAGCCCATAGCTTAGGCTTTCGTGATGGCGACATCTTGCTGAGCACAGACGACAAGACCTACGACCGTTTCTCCGTCAATTGCATCCGCGACCTCTCGGAAGCCCATAGTGCTATGGTGTTGCGCCAAGGCAAAGAGGTGGAAATAGCCTTGCCGGGCGACCTCAATATGCTGGATATGCTGGGAGAGCAGCCTCCTTTCGTAGCCGTCCTTCGTCCCTCCGTTGTCGATAGCATCCTCCCCAACTCTCCTGCTGCAAAAGCAGGAATAGCGGCCGGCGACACACTGCGTAGTTTCAGAGGCAAACCCATCACGACTTGGAATGCCTTTGAATACGAATACGGCCGTCTCTGCGATGAACTCAAAGACGTCAGCCACGCAGACAGCGTACGCCTACTGACGACGACCATCGGGGTGAGCCGAAAAGGAAGTCACACCATAGACACCCTCAGCATCAGACTTACCGATGAAGCCCAAATAGGTGTCATCAAACAAGACGTGATGGCGCATTACAAGACTGCCAAAAACGAATACGGACTTCTCGAGAGCATACCAGCAGGTGTACGCCATGGCATCAACGTGCTCTGCGGCTATGTCGATGACTTGAAGTATCTCTTCACCAAGAAGGGCGCGCAAAGCGTAGGCTCGTTTGGTGCCATCGGCAACCTCTTCCCCAGCGTGTGGAATTGGGGGCGCTTCTGGGAACTGACAGCCTTCATCTCCTTGATCTTGGCCTTTATGAACGTTCTCCCTATCCCGGCCTTGGACGGCGGCCATGTTTTCTTCCTTCTCGTAGAAGTCATCACGGGACGCAAGCCGAGCGATAAGTTTATGGAGCGTGCTGGCACCATAGGCATGGTGCTTCTCTTAGCCTTAATGGCCTTTGCCATCTTCAACGATTTCAGAAACTTTGTCTTTTAAGCGTGCGCAGAACAATCAATACTCGCACTACAACACCAACACAACACTAACATGCAATCTAACACTATCAACCACATACTATCGGTTAGCAAGGCTGAAGCCCGCCGACATCGCTTGCCCAAAGTGACACCAGCGGCACTGCTGTTAGGCTTTCTGCAAGATAAGGATTGTACCGCTAACCATATACTCAGCAAGACAGGCGTAGCCCCAGAAGAATTGCTGCACCACATAGAGCACTATATTGCCGACTCCTGTCAAAGGTTGTCCGACGAGGAGATAGACAAGAAGCAAGACTTGGAATACGACCAAGATGTCGTCCGTCTGCTGCTCCTCTCCGACCTGGAAGCCAAAAAGAGCCATGCCGCAGAAACTACCGACGAACATCTCCTACTGGCAATGTTGCACGACAAGAAGAATGAAGGCAAGACCTTACTGGCCAACTTCGGGCTGACCTACACCAACGCCCAATCCGGTGCGACCCCTTCCGCGCCTCGAGCAGGTCTGGACGCGCTCGGCAACGACGGTGACTTTGCAGACCCGTCGGGCAACACGCCCATACCGGCTGGTGGAGTACCCACAGGTGGTGCTTTTACAGCAACAACCCCTCCGGGCAATGAGACGCCCATACTCAACACCTACACCATAGACCTCACAGCCGCTGCGGCACGCGGAGAGTTAGATCCCGTGATAGGCCGTGAAGCAGAGATACAGCGTATGGCACAAATCTTGGCGCGTCGCAAGAAGAACAACCCTATCGTCATCGGGCTGCCCGGCGTAGGTAAGACAGCCGTCATAGAAGGTCTGGCACAGGCCATTGCTGCTCGCAAAGTCCCCCACATACTGCAAGACAAGAAAATACGCGCTTTGGAACTCTCGTCCTTGGTAGCAGGCACACAGTTTAGAGGTCAATTTGAGGAGCGCATCCGTCGCCTCATCGCAGAGCTCAAGCAGCACCCCGACATTATCATTTACCTCGACGAGATACACACCATTATAGGCGCAGGCAGTGCTCAAGGTAGTCTGGACGCTGCTGGTATGCTTAAGCCAGCCTTGGCACGCGGCGAGATACAATGCATCGGTGCCACCACAACGGCGGAATATCGCAACAGCATCGAGAAAGACGGGGCGCTGAACAGACGCTTCCAGCGCATACTGTTGGAACCTTCTTCAAGAGAAGATACGCTGCAAATACTGCACAATCTCAAAGAACGCTACGAGAAGCATCACAACGTCACCTATACCGAGGCGGCATTGGAGGCCTGCGTGACGCTCTCCGACCGCTACCTCACCGAGCGTGCTTTGCCCGACAAAGCCATTGATGCTATGGACGAAGCGGGAGCAAGTGCTCATATCCTCAGAGCGGCCTACCCTCCCGAGATAGAAGAAATGCAGCAGAAGATAGCCCAATACCGGGAAGCGAAGCTCGCTGCCGCAGCACGCCAAGACTATGAAGAGGCGGCCAACATGCGCGACAAGATGGTCGCCTTGGAGTCACAAATCAAACGCCTGACCGACGAATGGGCACAGATGACCAGCACAGAGCGCACCATCGTAGATGGCGAAGATATCGCCAAAGTCATCTCTGCCATGAGCGGCGTCCCTGTGACGGCCGTCAATGCTTCGGAGACAGACCGCCTACGCTCTATGCGCGCTGTACTCTCCGAGCGGGTCGTGGCCCAAGAGGCTGCTATCGAACGCGTCAGCAGAGCCATCGCTCGTGCTCGTTTGGGGCTCAAAGACCCCAAGCGCCCCATCGGTACTTTCCTCTTCGTTGGGCCGACGGGTGTCGGCAAGACGCATCTGGTGCAAACCTTGGCACGCCACATGTTTGGTAGCGACGACGCACTCATTCGCATCGATATGAGCGAATACGGCGAAGGGTTCTCCACTTCGCGCCTTGTCGGTGCACCTCCGGGCTATGTGGGCTATGAGAAAGGTGGGCAACTCACCGAGCAAGTCAAGCGACACCCCTATTCGGTAGTGCTATTTGATGAGATAGAGAAGGCGCACAAGGATGTGTACAACACCCTCCTGAGCGTCATGGACGAAGGACGCCTGACAGACTCCGACGGCACAGTGGTGGACTTTCGTAATGTCATCATGGTCATGACCTCCAACTGTGGCAGCCGTGAAATCTCCGACGGCTCGATGCCTTTGGGCTTCAATACGAGCAACACTTTTACAGCAGAGACTTCAGCGCGCATCATCCACAATGCGCTTCGCAAACAGTTTCCGCCAGAGTTTCTCAACCGTCTGGACGACATCGTCACCTTCGCCCCACTCAGCCGAGAGGCGTTGCAGACCATCGCTCGCCTGCAAACGAGCGAACTCGTCACTCGCCTTGCTACGCACGGCCATCAACTCACGTTTAGCGACGAAGCCATCCGCCTGCTCTCGGAAAAGGCCTATGACCCCAAGTATGGCGCACGTCCTCTGCGCCGCACCATACAGCAGGAGGTGGAAGACCCTGTCTGCGACCTGCTGCTCACCCGTGACAGCGACGCTGCGCTACGCATTGAGGTCACAGCCGACCCGCAGGGAGGCATCACCATCTGTGCATCCTAATTTTGCAAACAAACATACCATATAGGTAGGTTCTATCAATTAGCTCGTGACGGTTTTGCGGCTATTGCGAAGCAGATTGCTGTCTTTCATGATGGAGCGGTGCGGGCACCGTGACTGAATGATGGGCAGGAAGATGCGAGAGAAGAGCCCAAAAGCAGCAGAGTAGAGGCATAGAATACTACCCCAAAACAAATAGAACACTAATTTATAGAACTACCTATAATGATAACTCTCAACAACCTTGCCATACAATTTGGCAAACGAATCCTCTACCAAGACGTGAACCTCAAGTTCACCAGCGGCAACATCTACGGCATCATCGGTGCTAATGGTGCGGGCAAATCCACCCTTCTGCGCGCCATCAGTGGCGAACTGGAGCCAACCAAAGGCAGTGTAGAAATGGCACCCGGTGAACGTCTCAGCGTGCTCTCGCAAGACCACTTCAAGTTTGACGACCAGACAGTGCTCGACACTGTGCTGCAAGGGCACACCACGCTATGGGCACTCATGCAAGAGCGCAACGCCCTCTATGCCAAGGAAGACTTCACCGACGAAGACGGCATACGCGTGGCAGAGCTCGAAGATAAGTTTGCCAACATGGGCGGCTACACCGCAGAGAATGATGCTGCCACGCTGCTCTCGGGCTTGGGCATCAAGGAGAATCTCCACGGTCAACTCATGGGCAACCTCTCGGGTAAGCAGAAGGTGCGTGTCATGCTGGCACAAGCCCTCTTTGGCGAGCCCGACAACCTCCTGCTCGATGAGCCCACCAACGACCTCGACCTTGAGACAGTGGAATGGCTGGAGGACTATCTTGGCAACTTCGAGCACACAGTACTCGTGGTGAGTCACGACCGTCACTTCCTCGACCAAGTCTGCACCCACACCGTAGATATTGACTTCGGCAAAGTCACGCTGTTCTCTGGCAACTATTCTTTCTGGTACGAGAGTTCACAGTTGGCACTGCGCCAGGCCCAAAACCAGCGTCAGAAGGCCGAAGAGAAGCGTAAGGAGTTGGAGGAGTTCATACGTCGCTTCTCTGCCAACGTGGCCAAGAGCCGTCAGACCACGTCGCGCAAGAAGATGCTGGAGAAACTCAATGTGGAGGAAATCAAGCCCTCTACACGCCGTTATCCTGGCATCATCTTCCAGATGGACCGTGAGCCGGGCAATCAAATCTTGGAAGTGCAAGACCTGAGTGCAGTCGCCGACGACGGCACACCGCTATTTAGCAACATCAGTTTCAACATCGAGAAAGGCGAGAAAGTGGTCTTCATCAGCCATGACCCTCGTGCGATGACTACGCTCTTCGAAATCATCAATGGCAACACCGAGGCGCAGAGCGGCACCTACAAGTGGGGCGTCACCATCACCACGGCTTATCTGCCTCTGGACAACACCAATTTCTTTGAGAGCGATCTCAACATGCTGGACTGGCTGATGCAGTATGGTGAAGGCAACGAGGTCTATTTCAAGGCCTTCCTTGGGCGTATGCTTTTCAAGGACGAAGAGATACTCAAGAAGGTGCGCGTACTCTCGGGTGGTGAGAAGATGCGCTGCATGATAGCACGTATGCAGCTGCGCGGTGCCAACTGCCTCATACTCGACACCCCGACCAACCACCTCGACATGGAGAGCATCCAGGCCTTCAACAACAATCTCAAACTCTTCGGCGGCAACATCCTCTTTGCGTCGCACGACCATGAGTTTATCAACACCGTGGCCAACCGCGTCATCGAGTTAACCCCCAATGGTGCTATCGACAAGTTGATGACCTACGAGGACTACATCCACGATGAGCGTATCCGCGAGATACGCCAGCAGATGTACGGCGAATAAATCTACAATATTACAACATGCAAAATAAGCAACATATCACGCCCACCATCACCTACATAGGTGTGGACGACCTTGATATTGACCTCTTCGAGAGCCAATATGTAGTGCCCAACGGCATAGCCTACAACTCCTACCTCATTGAAGACGACCATCTCTGCATCGTCGATACCGTAGATGGGCGCAAGGCACAAGAATGGTTTGCCCTCTTGTCGGAGGCGCTCGCAGGCCGTGAGCCCGACTACCTTGTCGTACATCACATGGAGCCCGACCACGCTTCGCTCATCGCAGAAGTGTACCGCCGCTATCCTGCCATTACGCTGGTGATGAGCCCCAAGGCAGCCAAGATGTTGCGGCAGTTCTTCCCCGAGCACGACTTCGGCACACACATCCGTGAAGTAGGCGAAGGCGACACACTGTCGCTGGGACAGCACACTTTGCACTTCATAGCAGCACCGATGGTGCACTGGCCAGAAGTGCTGGTCAGTTATGACGACTACGACAAGGTGCTTTTCTCGGCCGATGGCTTCGGCAAGTTTGGCGCACTCTGCCACGACGAAGACTGGGCTTGCGAAGCCCGCCGCTATTATTTCAACATCTGCGGTAAGTATGGCCTCCCCGTACAAAACCTGTTGAAGAAAGCCGCGACGCTCGACATACGCACCATCTGTCCGCTCCATGGGCCAGTCCTCAGCGACGACCTCGGTTATTATCTTGGGCTTTACGACACATGGTCGCGCTACGAAGCCGAGACGGAAGGCGTACTTATCGCCTATGCCTCCATACACGGCGGCACGAAAGCCGTAGCCGAACACGTGGCCGAATTGTGCCGTGCCAAAGGTATGGGCCGAGTCGCCATCACGGACTTATGTCGCGACGATATGGCAGAAGCCGTGGAAGATGCTTTTCGCATGCCCCGTCTTATCCTCACTGCTGCGTCCTACGACGGTGATGTATTCCCCGCTATGCACGACTTTTTGCACCACTTGGCCATCAAGAACTACCAGAAACGCCGCGTGGGCATCATAGAGAACGGCTCGTGGATGCCTACGGCCGCCAAGGCCATGCGCCAGCAGTTGGACAAGATGAAAGACATCACCATCGCTGCGCCTGTTGTCACGATATGGAGCCGCATGAAGGAGAGCGACTGTCCTATGCTTCAAGCCCTTGTTGATGCTATGGTATAGTCCCTTTCGCACCATTGCTGCCACATACCAGAATAGCAACCTGCCCAGAGAGCAATAACGCTCTCTGGGCAGATTGTTTTTCGGCTCTGGGCAGCGCGTAAAAACAATCCGCCCCGATAGGTTTGCGTACCTATCGGGGCGGCATTTATCAGTGTGTAGCCTCAGCGATTAGAGGTTCACCTTCTTGACGGTGATGTCGTTGCCATTATTGACACGAACTACATAGTTGCCAGCGGGGAGGCTGATAGCGGCTGCGCCGTTGAGAGCCTTGCTGCTAACGAGCTTACCATCTACGGTGTAGATGTTGGCTACGCCGTTGCCTTCGATGTTCACCTGACCAGCAGCAGCGTTGATCTGAGCAGCGCCATTGCCTTCGCGGATAACGGTATTGATACCTTCGAAGTCGCCTTCACCAATCTTCTGCTTCATAGCCTGTACGACTTCACCCGTCTCCGTGTCGTAAACGAGGGTGATGAGGCTGCAGTTGTTGATGTCGCTTACGTTGGCAGGTACATCAAGCGTAGTGTTGAAGTTAACAACTTCGCCACCACCAGCGAGAGCGCCTACAGAGCCTTCGAGACCTTCGATGCCGTAGATCTTGCGTGCTACACCGTTGTAGGTGCAAGCATAGGGGCTACGCTGCTGGAAGAGAGCGGAAATCTCTGCGCTGGGCTCGCTACCGAAAGTCTGGGTGTAAGCGGCTGCGTTAGCACCAGAGTAACCATTGGTCTGTGCATCTTTGAGGCCGTCCTCGGTGAGGGCGTAACCGATGGCGTAGTCACCAGCGGCTGCGTTGATGAAGAACTTAGCAGAGGTATTGA
>JAGHRU010000210.1 GCA_018066225.1 Candidatus Equimonas enterica | reverse complement strand
CTCTTACCCAGCAACATACCCCAGATGCCATCGCCCATCATGGTGTAGCGCGGCTTGCCCATCGAGTCGGTGAGGAGGTTCATCAGCGCGATGTTCTTGGTATATTGCGAGAACGGCGTGACGAGCGGTGGATAGCCCACACGCGGCCACACATAGGCCACCTCGTCGAAGAGGCGCACGAGCATCGCGTCCTCGGTGAGCGGCTGCTTGCCCGCCTTCTCGCGGTTGGCATTGATGGCACTCATCACGCCCGCCAAGTCGGCCATCATACTGCCCATCATACCGCCCGGCAGACCACAGCCCAACAATAGGCTGGACATCAGTTTGTTGCTCGGGTTCATGAAGTAGCCAAGGAAGTCGTCGATGAACTCTTGCGTCAGCGCACGCGCTTCCATATAGGCTTCCATGTTGATGTCGGGCACATCGAAGCCTGCGGCACGGAGCATGGACTGCACGGAGATAACATCGGGGTGCACCTTGCCCCACGAAAGCGGCTCGATGGCGGTGTCGATGATGTCGCAGCCGCCACGGCAAACCTCCAAGATGCTCGCCATCGACAGTCCCGGACCACTATGGCCGTGATATTCGATAATCACCTCGGGGTGCTTGGCTTTTATCATCTGGCAGAGCCGTCCGAGCATAGCGGGCTGACCGATGCCAGCCATATCTTTGAGGCAAATCTCGGGCGCACCAGCCGCGATGAGTCTATCGGCTATGTCGGCGTAATACTCGGCAGTGTGTATCGGCGAGTTGGTGATGCAGAGCGTGGCCTGCGGCGTCATCCCTGCTTCGAGGGCGTAGTGGATGGAGGGAATGATGTTGCGCACATCGTTGAGACCGCAGAAGATGCGGGTAATATCCACCCCCTGCGCGTGCTTGACGCGATACATGAGGCGGCGCACATCGGCAGGCACGGGATACATACGCAAGCCGTTGAGGCCACGATCGAGCATGTGGGTCTTGATGCCTGCTTCGCGCAGCGGCTTGGTGAAGGCGCGGACGGCCTTATTGGGGTTTTCGCCATAGAGCAGATTGACTTGCTCGAAGGCACCGCCATTGGTTTCGACACGAGCGAAGCAGCCCATGCGGACGATGGCGGGGGCTATGCGCTCCAACTGGTCACGGCGCGGCTGAAACTTGCCACTGGACTGAAACATATCGCGATAGACCAGCGAGAATTGTATTTTCTTGTTGCTCATAGTGTTGCACGTTTTAGGCGGACAAAGTTACGCAGAAAGAGCGAGTAGGCCAAATAAGTTAAGCTTTTTTGTGCAAAATATGCGGTATTGCCGCTTATTTTGTCACATCGAGTAGCCTAACGAGCAAGAGGCTGTGGCGCAACCGCCCTGCGCTATGGCAGCAATGCAGAAAGGGAAAGAAACGGGCTTCGGTGGGCAGAAATTTCGCCATATCGCGAGAAATTCGTAACTTTGCGCCACCAATAGCATCATCCCAACAACCATGAGTGACGATACCCTCGAACAAACGACACAGTCCCCCACTCCCGCCCCCGAAGAGGCAGTCCCCACGACGACGCCCGAAGAGACGCCACACTTGCCTTCCGACAAGGCCGACGCTCCCGAACTGACGGGGATGTACCAGAACTGGTTTCTGGACTACGCTTCCTACGTCATCCTCGAGCGCGCAGTGCCTCACCTTGGCGACGGCTTAAAGCCCGTACAGCGTCGTATATTGCACACGATGAAGCGTATGGACGACGGTCGCCTGCACAAGGTGGCCAACATCGCGGGCGAAACGATGAAGTTTCACCCACACGGCGATGCCTCCATCATCGATGCGCTGACGCAGATGGGACGGCAGGACCTGCTCATCGACTGTCAGGGCTCATGGGGCAATATCATCACGGGCGACGAAGCCGCAGCCGCGCGTTACATCGAAGGCCGACTGACGAAGTTTGCCCTCGACGTGCTCTTCAACCCCAAGACCACAGAGTGGAAGATGTCGTACGACGGCCGCGACAAGGAGCCCGTCTGTCTGCCAGCCAAATACCCGTTGCTACTGGCGCAAGGGGCAGAAGGCATCGCCGTAGGCCTGTCGTCGAAGATACTGCCACACAACTTCGGCGAAATCTGTCAGGCCGCCATCAGTTATCTCCGTGGCGAGGCGTTTCAACTCTACCCCGACTTCCTCACGGGCGGCATGATGGACGTGTCGAAATACAACGACGGCATGCGCGGCGGCAGCATAAAGG
>JAGHRU010000146.1 GCA_018066225.1 Candidatus Equimonas enterica | reverse complement strand
GGTGTCAATGAGGTTGAGGACATAGTCGCCGTCCGTGCGGTGATAGTCCATCTGGATGGCGTGACTCTTGATGGTGATGCCGCGTTCACGCTCCAAATCCATATCGTCGAGCATCTGTCCCTCTGTGACCTGAATGGTTTGGGTGCGTTCGAGCAGACGGTCGGCAAGGGTAGATTTGCCGTGGTCAATGTGGGCGATGATGCAGAAATTACGGATGTGTTTCATGGTGGGAAAGGGGGAATGGTAGTGTGTTCTCCTATGGGGCTAAAAACGATTTGCCGGGAGCGTGAAAACGATTTGCCCTTGCAGTTTTAACGATTTGCCCTTGCAGTTTTAACGGTCTGCCCTTGTCGCTTTAACGGAGAAATGTACCAATGTGTTCGGTTTCGTAAATGGTTGAATGTCTCACGCTTAAAACTTTTCTGCGTCCTCAAAGGAGACGGCGCGCAGCAAGTCCTTCTCCGAGAGACAGGCTTCGGCCACGGGCCATGCTATGGCGAGAGTGGGGTCGTTGTAGCGTATGCTACATTCTGCCTCTGGCGCATAGATATTATCGACCTTATAGGCAAACTCTGCCGTTTCGCTGATGACTTGGAAGCCGTGGGCAAAGCCTCGGGGGATGAACAGTTGGCGTTTGTTGTCAGCCGAAAGTTCTACGGCGACGTGCTGCCCAAAGGTGGGGGAGTCTTGTCGCAAATCGACGGCGACATCGACGACGCAGCCGCTGAGTACGCGCACCAGTTTAGCCTGTGACTTGTCGCCGCGTTGGTAGTGCAAGCCGCGCAGTACGCCGCGCGATGAACGGCTCTGGTTGTCCTGTATGAAATCGACGGCGTGGCCGATGGCAGCGTCAAACTCTGCCTTGCGATACGTTTCCATGAAATAGCCGCGAGCGTCGCCAAAGACGCGGGGCTCAAGTATCCATACATCGGGTATGGTGGTAGGGATGAAATTCATTGCTTATGTTTTTTTGTTTTGTTGCGTTTGAAGAGGTCACGGAGGCTGGTGAAGTCGCGTTGCAACTTGATGCCTATGCCCTGCGTTGTGGGGGATGACTTGGTGAAATAGCGGTCGTTGGTTTCGCTGTATGCTTTCAGTCGCACAGTGCCCGTAGGGGTGAGCAGATATTGCACGTCGAAGTCGCCGACGAAGTTGGTCTGTGCCATCGTAGGGCGGTCGCGATAGCCGAAATTGCCGTTGATGAGCAGACGGTTGTTAAACAACTTGCCGCTGAGCAGACCCTCGATTTCCATGTCGCTCCATCCTACGGCGCCCGTGGCGAGGTTAGCACCGAAAGTCCAGTTGCGGTTGCCAATGGCGTTGGAGAGCAGGTTGTTGAATTGCGATGAGAGGGTGGTCGAGAGAAATGACTTCATGGCGACGTTGGTCTGCGATTGGGTGGTGGCAGAGGCTGTCTCGTTGTAGTTGTACGTATAGAAACGGCCTACGCCCAGCAGGTAGAGCACTTGCATGTTCATGTCCTCCTCCGAGGCTATCAACGATCGCACCATCTGCTTTTCCTCTTCCGATATGGTCGGCAGGTCGAGGTCGAAGGTGACGATGGGATTTTGCACCTTGCCTTGTATGTTGAGTAGGCAATTGACGCGAATGCTGTTGTCGGAGAGCGTGCCGATATTGAGGTCGGAGAGTGAGGCGGAATTGACGGTATAGGTGGCTTTGAGGTCCAGGTCGCCGTCGAAAGGTTCGCCACTGAAAGTGATGCGGCTGCCGCGCTGAAACTCGAAGTTCTTGCGTATGAGTTCCTGTATGCTCATGCTGTATATGCCGTCCTCGATGTTGAGCGTGCCGTACATGTGGAAAGGACCTTTGTTGTACCACGAAGCGTGCATAGGCCCATAGGATCTGAGGGCAATGTTGTCGCCTGTGCGGTCATCCATGATGATGCGCAGTGTAGCCGACGGATTGACATCGACGGTGAAGTTGAGGCGTATGTCGCTCTTGCTTTCTTCCTCCGCCGCTTTCTTATCCGCTATTGTCGTTTGCACGAGACGGCCCATGTATTCTGGTAGCATTAGGCGGAGAGCAGTAGTGTCTTCGGCTTCTACGGCCTTGCGTAGCGTCAGCAGCGAGGTGTCGCCATAGGTGTCGGGGGAGTCGTAGATGTAGGTGAAGTCGGTGCCTGTGTTGGGACTCATGTTGATGTCGGCATTCAGCGTGCCGGGAGCACCTACGAGGTGGATGCTGCCTGTACCGACGGCCGTCGCGTAGAAGGTGTCGTCGAGCGTACGCGGCTTGTCGTAAACGCGTATGTTGCTGCCTTGCATCTTCACGTCGTAGCAGAAATGCTTGAGGTGCTGATGGCTGAGGAAGCCTGTCACATTGCCCTCTCCACCGCGTCCATCGCTGATGGTGGCTTGCGTGAAGTCGAAGCGTCCCGGCGCGATATCGATGATGCCGTCTGTGATGTCGTAGCGCACGCCCGTAGATAGCACCGTGGCTTTGGCCGTAACGCGCTCGTGGCCTTCAAAGTCCAACTTCTTGAGCGAACTGAAAATACGGCAGTGCCCATAGGCTTCGCCCTCAAAATCGCCGAAGATACCGCCAATATAGCGACGCAGAAGGCGCAGATTGGTGCCCTCGCTCTCGATGGCTAAATCTATGCGGTCGTTGGCTGGCGATACGAAGCCCTTGACATGGGTACCTTTATTCGGGGCGTCAGGGTAGCGCATATCGGCGTCGAGATGCAGGGTCTTGGCAGGGCCTTCCCAGCGTCCTGCAATGTCGGCCGTGCCCATTGGCCCGTAGTTGAATTTGAAGTCGGGAATGTGGAGACGTGCATTTATCTCGGGATAGCCGTCGTCTATCTGTACCGTGGCATGACCCGTGGCGAGGCCGCCAAAGGCTACGGCATTGAAGTTGATGAGCCCGAGCACATAATCTACATCGATTTTGCGCAAATCGACTTGCAGCGAGTCGGCCGTGTCGTCGGAAGCACGTCCGTGGATATGTAGTGAGCAGTCGTCATGGGTGAGGGCTACGCGGTGGACGTCCAGTGCTTGCCCTGTCCATGTCAGTTCGCCGCGCTGCATCTGCCATATTGTGTCGCCCACGGCTATCGTTGTCGGGTTGATGACGGTGTGGAAGGGGGCTATCTTGTAGCCGCGTGCGTTGGTGTCGAAGCGTGTCTCGGCAGAGAGTGCGCCTGTATAGTGATGGGTGAGGTTGTCCTCCCAGAGTATTTGCGATTTCAGCAGTGCGCCTCCCGAGGTGGCGTGCAGTTCAAAATCTACATCGCTCTTGCCGATGTGCTTGGTGAAGCCTGCCTGACAGCGCAGCGAGTCGCCCTGTCCATGCGTGTAGAGTTTCACGTTGCGCAGCTCCGTGCCGTCCACTTTGAGATGCGGAGCCGTAAGGGTCAGCGAGATTGCCTGGGCATCAGACTGCAACGTACCGAAAGCCGTCAGTGGGGCGTCAGTATAGATGTGAAGTCCAGTGAGGCGACGCAGCGCATCGTTGCTCTGGGCATTGAGTGCAAAACGCCATGTTGTTGGCTGTGTCGTGGCCCTATGTTTGCGCTTATCGACGGCGTGTGTCTGTTGCGCTATGAGCGTCTGGATGCAGTCTTTGATGGCAGCGATGTCGAGCACGCCTTCAAAGTCGGCAACGGCGAAGTCTGAATTAAGATGCAGATGCGTGCCATTGGCCGAAGGGTGTGCCGTCAGTTGCAGGCCGTCTATCGCCGTTGTGGTAGCATCGTCGAGAGAGGTGAGGCGGAAGTCGCTGACCTTGATTTCGCCATCTACGCCACGGGTGTTCAGCCCCTTGATGTCAGCCACTACATGTCCTGCGACATTAGCATTGCCCCAACGCCCTGTCAGTCCCAGTCCTTTGAGGTCAAGGCGGTGCAGGTCGAGTGTGGCGTAAATGTCCGATGGTAGGCCCTTGCCTTGGTGTAAGCGCACTTTGCTCGCCATCGTGAAGGCGGCTTGGTTCGCCGTGGAAGTGGTTTGTAACGTTGCTATGTCCCCTGCGAGATGGGCGTTTGCCTGAATCCCCGTGAGGGTGTTGCCCCGCCATGTGAGGTGACGAATGTCGGTCGTGATGTCGGCAGTAGGGTGTTGCGTCGAGGTCAAATCGGCTGTGCCACAGAGCGTGAGGCTGATGTTGTCGGGAATATAGGCAAGGCCAAGCGGTGCTGTCGTGATGCAGTCGGAGTGTAGGCTGCCTTTGAGGCGTTTGTTGCCGTAGGTCGCTGTGAGGGCTATCTGCCCCAGCGCACTTTGTGTCAGTAGGTCGGCATTGATGAGTCCGCCTTTGGCCTTATATTTATCCCACTGCGCTGTGCCACGGAGCGTGAGGTCGCCGAGACGACTTACGAGAGACGGTAGCGGTTGCCCCGTGAGTTGGCTGATGATGTGGCATGTGGTGGCATTGTCGGCATGCAACTCCGTGATGTGTGCCTCTGCCTTTCTGATTTCTCCATCTGTGCTGTTGCGGTGTGCTGTGACATCAGCGAGCAGCCGCAGGCTTTGGTCATCGTTAGTCAAGCGTAAGCGGTGGAGTGTCAAATGACTGGGGCTGATGTCATAGGTGGTGGAGAGGTGTATCTTCTCGTTTACTTTTCCCATGGCGGGCAACAGCGGGCGTAGGTCTTGCGTAGAGCAGCAGGCTTGCCGCAGTTGTCCTCTTAGGGTGAGTGTCGTAAGCAGATGGTCGAAGTCGTAGGTCGCTATCAAGCGTTCTTGCTCAATGCGGGAGCCTCGCAGCGCGAGGCGTAACTTCTCTATGCGGCATTGCTGTTTGTTGGCCGCCATACGCAGAGATAGTGTACGTACGTCCAGTCCCGAGTGCTCGCGGAGCGACAGATTGCGGATACGCAGATTAAGGGAGTCATTGGTGATGCGCTTCAACGAGATGTTGGCATCGATGTCTTTCGTGCGCAAGTGGCTGAGGTCAAATCGTCTTGCGTCATGGGGCTTATACCATTCGTCGTAGGCTACGTTGCAGCGACGCAATATGATGGAGTTGATGCGTAGGTCAAGATGTGAAGGCTTGGACTTGTCTTTGCTGCTCAGAGCATCAATGATGAACTGAAAGTTTGTGGGAGCATCGGGCGCAGACTTGTAGAGTCGTGCTTCGGCATCAAGTAGAGAAACGCTGCGTAGCGACACTTCGCCGTGGAGTAGGGGGAGCAGTTCTATCTTTGCCGACACCAGACCTGCTTCAAGGAGTTGCTGATGCTGCTGGTCCTCTATGCGCACATCGTGCAGCGTGGCATAGTTGAAAAGTCCTATGCGCAGCCGATCTATGGTGACGCGCGTATGCAGCAACTCCGACAACTGCCCCTCAGCCGTGTGTGCCAACTGACGTTGCACACCTTCGGTGTTGAGGGCAAGCAAGAGCACGAGATAGATGGCCACGATGGTGGCTATCACAGTGCGCAATATGTGGGAGGTGCGTTTGATGGTGCTATGAGCTAATGTGTGGGCTGTCAGTGCCGCTGCGTAGAGGGCACACTATTGCGCAGCAAAGTTACAATTTTATTTCGAGATATAGCCCCTTTGCGCCTTAAACTTAAACAAAGTGCCCCGATAGCAGTGTGGCTATCGGGGCACGATATGTCGTTTCGCGACTGGCTTATTCAGCGCGCAGGGTGAAGCGGTGGAATGCCGTCACCGTGAGTTCCTTGTCGCTTTGCTTCAAGTAGTTGGCTACATTGAGCGTCTTGTCCCAAATGTATTCCTGCTCGAGCAAGCAGTTCTCCTTGAAGAACTTACCGAGGCGGCCTTGTGCGATGTTTTGTATCATCTGCTCGGGGAGGTTGGCTGCCTTTTCGGCTGCCGTCTTCTCCTTGAGGTCGCGGATGGCCTGCGCATCAGCCTCAGTGATTTCGCCCTTCATGACACCTTCATTGAGGTGCTCTTCGTTCTCGGCGATGTAGAGGTTGTAGCCAGCCTTTTTGAGGGCGGCTTCTACGGCCTTCTTGACTTGCTCTTCCTTGGTCTTGTCGATAGCCACAGCGAGTTCGCGATCCTTCACTTCCTGAGGTACGCTTGCTGCATCTACGGCTACGGGCGAAGCGGAAGCCACCTGCATGGCGATGTTCTTGCGTACCTCTTCGTCGGTCTCCTTGTTGAAACCTACGAGGGTGCAGAGCATATTGCCGTTTTGGTGATTGTAGGTGGCGATGCATGGTGCTTCGATGGTGAAGTAACCATCGAGCTCCATTTTCTCACCTGTGATACCGCTGCGCTCGGTGACAGCCTCTGCGATGGTCATACCGCCCAGCGTGAGAGCCTTTACTTCTTCGAGGCTCTTGCAGCGTGCCGTCCAAGCGGCATCGAGGATGTCCTTGGCGAGTTGTACGAAGTCTGCATTCTTGGCAACGAAGTCGGTCTCGCATTTGAGGGCTATCATTGCGCCGAAACCGTCGGCAGCCTTCACGAGTACGCAACCTTCGGCAGCCTCACGGTCGCTACGCTTTGCAGCGACGGCTTGTCCGCGCTTACGGATGAGAGCAATAGCCTCATCGATATTTCCGTCTGCTTCGGTCAGGGCTTTTTTGCAGTCGCCGAGACCTGCGCCAGTCATGGCGCGCAGTTTCTTGATGTCTTCTAATCCTACTGCCATAGTAGTATGTGATGTTTGATGTGTTAGAGTTATTACTGATGTTGATAGCTTATTCCTCAGTAGCGGGCTCTGCCTTCTCGGCACGAGCGCGGCCACCACGGCGGCGGGGAGCAGCCTCTGCGGGTGCTTCACCAGCGGCTTCGGCATCTACCTTTTCAGCCTTACGCTCCTCAATGCCTTCGGCGATAGCAGCGCAGCAAGCGTCGAGGATGACTTCGATGCTCTTGTTGGCGTCGTCGTTGGCAGGGATAACGTAGTCGATGTTGCTGGGGTTGCTGTTGGTATCAACCATAGCAAATACGGGGATGCCAAGGCGGTTGGCTTCTGCCACTGCGATGTGCTCCTTCATGACATCAACGACGAAGAGGGCAGCGGGCAGACGGTTGAGGTCTGCGATGGAGCCAAGGTTCTTTTCGAGTTTAGCGCGCTGGCGGCTGATTTGCAGCAACTCGCGCTTGGAGAGGTTGGCATAAGTGCCGTCTTCGGTGAGCTTGTCGATATTTGCCATCTTCTTCACGGCCTTGCGGATGGTGGTGAAGTTGGTGAGCATACCGCCTGCCCAACGCTCGGTGATGTAGGGCATATTGATGGACTGTGCCTTCTCGGCTACAATCGTCTTGGCCTGTTTCTTGGTAGCTACAAAGAGGATGCGCTTGCCGCTTTTTGCGATTTGCTTCAATGCTTCTGCGGCTTCATCTACCTTGGCCACGGTCTTGTGGAGGTCTATGATGTGGATACCGTTGCGCTCCATGAAGATGTAGGGAGCCATTGCGGGGTTCCATTTGCGCTTGAGGTGGCCAAAGTGGCAGCCAGCCTCGAGGAGTGTCTCAAAGTTTGTTCTGGACATTGTGATGTTGGTGTTTTTTAGTTGTGTTTACTTTCCTTGTTAGTTGGGGTGTGAATCAACCAACCTGCGGGTAGTCCTTATTATATATAGGCGGAGTCGGGCAGGTTTGGATACTAAACGTCAGTATCAGCAAGCGGGCCGATAGATTAACGTTTGCTGAACTGGAAGCGACGGCGTGCCTTGGGCTGACCGGGCTTCTTGCGCTCCACCTGACGGGGGTCGCGGGTCATGAAGCCTTCTGCGCGAAGGGCTTTCTTGTCGTCTGCGTTAATCTTGACGAGGGCGCGAGCGATAGCGAGGCGAAGAGCCTGGCTCTGACCGGTGTAGCCACCGCCACAGAGATTAACTTTGATGTCGTACTTTTCTGCAACGTCGAGGAGAGTGAGGGGCTGCTTAACGACGAACTGCAGGATGGGGTTGGGGAAGTATTCGGTGAGGTCACGCTTGTTGATAGTGATCTTGCCGTTACCCTCGGTGACGTAGATACGTGCGATGGCGCTCTTACGGCGGCCTAATGCGTTAATCATTTCCATATCTGCAGAGATTATTTGTAGAGGTTAATATCAATGGCCTTGGGGCTTTGTGCTTCGTGCTTGTGCTCGCTGCCTGCGTAGATGTAGAGGTTAGTGAGGAGCTTCGCGCCGAGGCGATTCTTGGGGAGCATACCCTTTACGACGCGGCGTACCAAGCGGTCTGCACCGTTGGGCTTTGCCATGATGGTGGCAGGGGTGTTTTCGCGCTGGCCACCGGGGTAACCCGTGTAGCTGTAATAGATGCGATCCGTCCACTTCTTGCCAGTGAGGCGCACCTTGTCGGCATTGATGATGATGACATTGTCGCCACAATCTACGTGGGGAGTAAAGTTAGGCTTGTACTTACCACGGAGGAGTTTGGCAACCTTGGTAGCAAGGCGACCCAGCACTTGGTCTGTAGCATCTACTACGACCCATTCTTTCTTGGCGGTCTCCTTGTTTGCAGAAATGGTCTTGTAAGATAAAGTGTCCACTCTTGTTGTTTGTTTTTAGGTTTGTAACTACGGTTTGTTGTTGATTTCGGCGCATTGCGCCATTACTGCGATTCACTAACCACCGCCCCCAGGCCAAAGAGAGAACGGCTATTAACACGCAGTCTGCGAGCCTACTTGTGAGGCTTCGCTGATAATAATCGGCGTGCAAAATTACAACTTTCCTATGAAGTGGCAAACATTTTCACCTTTTTTTTGCAAAAAATCTTAGAGTGGACGTGACTTTGCTGCGCTCCGCTGCTTATTTCTTTCGGTCTCTGCGTGCTTGTGTCGCGCCCAAGCAAAGAAACAGCGAGCCCAGGCAGGTCCACACCAATCCCGAATGGGTGTAATGCCCATCGCTCATGCAGGCCATGGTGGCCGTGAGGTAGGATAGGATGGAAGCGACGAAGTACATCTTGCCGCCCTTTTGTGCGCGATGCAGGCGGCTCTCCTGTTGCGAGGCATCGGCTGATGCGGTGTCTTTCTCTTGTGCTTTCCCTGCGGCTATTAAGGCGATAATGAGTCCCAAGATGAGCCAAGGAAAGGCTCCTGAAAAGAAATCGTAAATCATTGTTTGAAGCGTTGTGGTTTGCCTGTTTGACGCATGATGCGTGCGTTTTGCTACGCCTATGTTGTGCCTTCCTGGTGCATCATCCGAAATATCTTTGTAACTTTGCAGCGTTTAACACTAAAAACAAAGAAGACGATGGACAAAGACAATAAGCACGCGTCGGCCGTCAGCCGCAAGCGGGTGGAGGTGGTGGCGGCAGTCATCATCCGCGACGGTCGCGTGTTTGCCACGCAGCGTGGTTATGGCGCGTGGCGAGGCTGGTGGGAGTTTCCCGGCGGAAAGATAGAGCAGGGCGAAACGCCAGAGCAAGCCTTGCGGCGCGAGATAAGCGAAGAGTTGGCCACCGAGATTGCCGTGGGGCAGCATCTGACGACGGTGGAGTACGACTATCCCGACTTCCATCTGACGATGCACTGCTACCTTTGTGCTGTGCTTTCGGGCAGGCTGACGCTCTTGGAACACGAGGCATCGCGCTGGCTGAGCAGGGAGGCTCTGCATAGCGTGACATGGCTGCCCGCCGATATAGCCGTGCTGCCTATGCTGGCCGAAAGGTTGGCATAGCCTATTCTTCTATGGTCTCGATGAGAAAACTCACGGGGCGAAAGCCGTCGTTGCAACTTATCATCGCGCTGTGAGGGTTTTGCATCCAGCCGTCGTAGAAGTTGCCGCCACCTTGTGCCAATGTGGTGACAAACTCCCGCATCGACTTCCACGCCTCGGGGCAAAGCCCTGCTGGGCATTTGCCGTCAAGGCTTATCCATGTCTGTCCTTCGCAGACGCTGCAAGCGTGTGTTATCGGACGCTCATATCGGGCCATCAGGTCGGTGTGCTCCACCTTGCGTATGGCGGTTATTTTGACGTGTTTCATCGTTTTTGTTCTTCTCTGTTACAGGACGTTTCTTTTGTCATTTGGCATAGTCGTATCCATAGAGCAGACCAAAGGTAAGAAGCAACAGGATAAAAGACATAAATAGAGTCACAACAATGGAAAGCAGGTTGAGCAAGGTGCTCCTAAGCCAACTGATAGAACATATTTGTTTGTAGAGAATGATGCAATAAATGGTAGGTAGGACCATACACAGCCTTGCGGTCCAGATTTCACTGCCGGGTACAGCATTGAAAGGAAGCAAAGCGAAAGCCAACAACATGTTGAAGCAGGTCTGATAAACCAAAACAAAGAAATGCTCGGCCACGTTCAGCGACGCGAAAGTGCCATCGGGACGTGCAATGTTATATTTTCGGAAGATGAATCGGTAAGGCAGCAAATTGAGTAATACCGAGAAGAGGGCAAAGTAAACCCTGTTATCTGTAACGGCTTGAAAGAAAAGCACAAACTGCTGAGCAGAATCGGTGGCAACATCATCCTTGTTCAACTTGATTTTTAGAAGGTCAAAGGGAGACGTTGTGCTGTCCAGCGCGAATGTCACGATAGCATAGAGCGCCACCAGAAACAGCAGTAGCGGTATTGGCGCATAGTAACAGGTGCGTTTGCCGAGTAGAAATTCACGCACCATGTGGCCCGGACGGGTGAGTAGGTGTTTGCAGGTGACAAGAAACTTATGGTCTCCACCTATCAGCAATTTGATGATGCTCAGAAACATCTCTTTTGTCTCAAACCGAGAGGTCGAAGCCTTCTGCCCGCATCTGGGACAGAAGTCTCCTTCAAAATGAGTGTTGCAGTTAAGACATTTCATGGTGCTATATCAACAATGTATGGCGTACTTTGAGGACGAAAACGTTAATGGGATATATCTGTATTTCTCGTTTCACCAGCAATTGGTATCCGCCATCAACTTATACATATCGTTCTTGTACTTTTTGATTTCCTTGGGCGTGAAGATGCGCTCAATGATGCCATCTTCGTTTACGAGGTAGGTGGTGCGCAGTGTGCCGATGGTGCGGCGTCCGCAAGCCACTTTCTCGCCCCATGCCCCGAGCGTTTGCAGCAACTCGGTTGTGGTGTCGGCGATGAGTGGAAAAGTGAGGTCGTATTTCTCGGCAAACTTGGCCTGCGTCGCCTCTTTGTCCTTACTCACGCCGATGATAGCGTAGCCCAATGCGGCCAGTTCTTCTTTGTGGGCTTGCAGCGAACAAGCCTCGGCGGTGCAGCCGCTGGTGTTGGCTTTGGGGTAGGTGTAGAGCACTATTTTGCGCCCGCGGTAGTCGCTGGCTTTGATGGCGTTGCCGTGCTGGTCTGTGCCCAGTGTTTCGGGTATCTTGTCTCCGACTTGCATAGTAGTATTTATTATAGGGTGAATTTGTGGTTTTTATGCCGTTGTTTCTCTGACGAAGTGTGGGAAATTCCGTTCGCCGAGGCGTGGATTGTAGGCAAAGCCTTCGTGGGTGAAGGCTTGCAAGGCTTCGGGGTCGCTGATGGCGTGTGTCAGCACATAGCGCACCATAGCACCGCGGCACGCCTTGGCCCATACGGCTTGCATCCTGAGGCTGCCGTCGCCTTGGCGCACATAGAAGAGCGGGTGGATGACTTCTACTTCGCGGCAGACGCGTTGCCAATGGAAGAGGTGCTCGTATTCCTCGGTCGAGAGGTGGAGCAGCACGCCGTCGTCGGCTTTCACGCTCTCGATGAGCGTGTCCGTGAGGTGGTCTTTCCAAAAGGTGTTGATGGGCTTATACGCTGTCATCGGCAACTTCACGCAGTGCTCCATGCGGTAGGGCACGATGGCGTCCATAGGGCGTAGCAAGCCGTAGAGGAAGCAGTTGATCCAGAGGTGTTGCTGCCCGAATGTTAGTGCGTTGCCGTCGAGCGTTTCTGCTTTTAAGTGCTTGTATGCTTGACCGTTATAGGTTATTATTGCAGGTAACGGTCGAGCCGCGAAGAAGTTTTGGTAGCGTCGCCAAGCCTCTTTGGCCAAACTGCGGCTGCAGTCCAGTTCGTGGCTCAATGCTGTGATGTCGAGTTCCGCCATTTCCATCGCCAGTTTGTTGCTGACGGCTTGAAACTTCGGCTGTGTCCACGGCTGTACGCTTGCCGTTTCTTTCATGATTTTGGCGTTTGCTAATAGTATCTGCATCGTGCTTGCAAAGTTACACAAAATCTCCGAGATGCTGCAACGTTGCGCTTTGTATTTGCTCTTCGGTGCTCTTCTCTGCCCTTACATTCTCATTTTAGTGGGCACTAAAATCGATTTTACTGCCCTTTGAAATTGATTTTACTGGGCAGAAAAATACGTCGGCCTGCCCGTATCGTATTTTCTTCTTGCCTTTTTCGCCGCCACCACGTCGCCGTATAGCCTCTATTCTGTCACCTCTGCCTTGCAATTCGCAGCCTGCAAGGCATTATCTGCGCCGCTTTAACACAATTTAACTCTTCGGGGGGGGTAAAATCAAGATTTTAAGTAATTTTGCCGACTAATTGCGGGGAGTGTGGCGTATATCGCGCTGCAAGAGTCTCAACTTTGCACCGCTGTTCCCTCTCATACGGCAAAACTGTAAATCATAAATCCCATATCACAATGCACAAATCCTATCAAAAGCCTCGCGCGCGTCTTATACGATTGTCGTCCGGGGCACTGTTGGCGGCCAGTGAGTTTGGCAGCGTTATCGAGAGTTTCGAATACAAAAGCCAGTACGGCAGTAGCCAAAGCACCATCGAGGGCTGCGGCGAAAATAGGTGGGGCAGTGGCGGTGCGTCGCGCGAAGGCTTCGGCGAGAAGACTGTCGGCCAATAACCTATTCTATTTCACCTGACCTTATTATTTATCATTTCATTAAAACAAATCTCTATTATGC
>JAGHRU010000186.1 GCA_018066225.1 Candidatus Equimonas enterica | reverse complement strand
CTACAATCCCAACCTCATCCGTGCCTCTATCGGCGCCATATTCACTGTGCCCTGCGTGGCTTGCACCACAAGCGCCTGCATCGCTTACCTCCAAAATCAAGGCATCCGCATCCTCACGGCACAGTTGCAGGACTCCGCGCTCTACTACGCCACCGATATGCGCGGCAGCACCGCCATCGTGATGGGCACAGAAGCGACGGGGCTGACCACGGCTTGGCGCACAGCGGCAGACGCACATATCCGCATCCCGATGCTCGGCCGCCTCGACTCACTCAACGTGTCGGTATCGGCCGCCATCCTGCTCTACGAAGCCGTGCGACAGCGACAAGGATAGCACGCAGCCAACGTCACCTATACATTAAGGGCGCATCCCCATTTGGGAGATGCGCCCTTACTCTATCTGGCTATACAGCCGCTACGGCCTATAAGCCGCGGCCGTGACAGTTCTTAAACTTCTTGCCGCTACCGCAAGGACAAGGATCGTTGCGCCCGGGCATCTTGTCCTTGACCAGCGGCTGCTGGGGCTGGGGCTGGGACTGCGGACCACGCGCAGCAGCTTGCTGCATGGCGCGCTGCGTCTCGCTCAGTTGCTGCTGACCGCTAACGGTGGGACGACCTGCACCATCGAGACTCTGGTGCGTCGTCGTGTAGGCAGGCTGCTTGGGGCGTTCAGGCTCGGGAGCCGCCTCCTTGACTTCATCGCTCACCTGAATGGGGATGCGTGCGCGCATCAAGGTGCTAATCGTGTTGTCGTTGATACGATTGACCATATCGTCAAATATCTTCACGCTCTCCAGCTTGAAGATGAGCAGCGGATCCTTCTGCTCGTAACTGGCATTGCGTACCGACTGCTTCAACTCGTCGAGCAAACGGAGATTTTCCTTCCAAGCATCGTCGATGTTGTGCAGCAGGATGAGTTTCTCAAACTCCTTGACAACAGACTTACACTGCGTGTCGTGCGCCTCTTGGAGGTTAGTGCGGATGTTATAGACGAGGCGACCGTCGGCCACAGGTACGATGACAAACTTGTAGCGATCGCCAGACTCTGCGATGACGCGGTCGATGACGGGCACGGCGATTTCGGAGAGTTTATCCATGCGACGGCGGAAGTTGTCCATCACCGTCTGGAAGATTTTCTCATAGAGCGCGTCGCGCGTGATGCCGCCGTCGTATTCGCCTTGTGTGAATGGGGCTTCTGCTGCGAAGATTTCGAGGAAACGCTGGCAGCAAGCCGCGTAGTCAGCACTGTTTTCTACGACATGAATACAACGGTCCCATATCATGTTGGAGATGTCCATACCTATGCGCTCACCCATCAAGGCGTGACGACGCTTCTCGTAGATGACACTACGCTGCTTATTCATCACGTCATCGTATTCGAGCAAGTGCTTACGCACGCCAAAGTTGTTCTCTTCCACTTTCTTCTGGGCGCGCTCAATGCTCTTATTGATTATCGGGCTTTCTATCATGTCGTCCTCTTTGAAGCCGAGGCGGTCCATGACGTGCGATATCTTCTCCGAGGCATTGAGACGCATGAGTTGGTCTTCGAGCGACACGAAGAACACGGAAGAGCCGACATCACCCTGGCGACCCGAACGACCGCGCAGCTGTCTATCGACACGGCGACTCTCGTGACGCTCCGTACCGATAATGGCGAGGCCACCAGCGGCCTTGACTTCCTCGGTAAGCTTGATGTCCGTACCACGACCCGCCATATTGGTGGCAATGGTCACTGCACCCAAGCGAAGTTCCTTTTCCTCACCGTTTTCTACGACCTTCGTCAGCGTCGATTGACCAGCGAGAGCCACGATGTCAGCCTCTTTCTGGTGCAGCTTGGCGTTGAGCACCTGATGAGGTATCTTGCGCAGTTGCAACATACGCGAAAGCAACTCACTGACTTCTACAGAGGTGGTGCCCACCAAGACAGGACGGCCTGCGTAGCGCAATTTCTCGATTTCCTCGATGACTGCATTGTACTTCGCACGCTTGGTCTTATAGACACGGTCGTTCATATCTATACGCGCTATGGGGCGATTGGTAGGTATCTCTACCACGTCGAGCTTGTAGATGTTCCAGAACTCACCCGCCTCGGTGATAGCCGTACCCGTCATACCAGCCAGTTTGTGGTACATGCGGAAGTAGTTTTGCAGGGTTATGGTGGCGAAAGTCTGCGTAGCGGCTTCCACCTTCACGCCTTCCTTGGCTTCGACAGCCTGATGCAGGCCATCGCTCCATCGGCGTCCCTCCATGATACGACCCGTCTGCTCATCCACGATTTTGACCTGCCCGTCCATGACGACGTACTCCTCGTTGATGTTGAACATCGCATAGGCTTTCAGCAATTGGAGGATGGTATGTACGCGCTCCGACTTGACGGCATAGTCTGCCAAGAGTTCGTCTTTCTTTTGCAAGCGCTGCTCACTCTCGAGCGATGCATCGGCCTCAAGTTCTGACATTTGTGCCGCGATGTCGGGCAGCACAAAGAAGTCGGCATTACCGATTTCCTTGGCCAGCCATTCGTTACCCTTATCGGTCAAATCCACGCTACGCAACTTCTCGTCCACGACGAAGTATAGCGGCTCGGTGGCTTCGGGCATACGCTTGTTGTTGTTCTCCATATAGATCTCCTCCGTTTTGAGCAAGCCGGTCTTGATGCCGGGCTCTGAGAGGAACTTGATGAGCGGATTGTTTTTCGGATAAGCCTTGTGGGAGCGGAAGAGCTGGAGGTTAGCGTGCTCCATCTGCTCTTTGTCGCCACTCTTGAGCAGCTTTTTGGCTTCCGTGAGATAGTCAGTAGCCAGACGCTTCTGCACGGAGAAGAGTTTCTCGACGAGCGGTTTGTACTGCTCATAGTACTGATCGTCGCCCTTGGGTACTGGGCCAGAAATAATCAACGGGGTGCGGGCATCATCGATAAGCACAGAGTCCACCTCATCGACGATGGCATAGTAGTGCTTGCGCTGCACGAGGTCGGACGGCGTCATCGCCATATTGTCGCGCAGATAGTCAAAGCCGAACTCATTGTTCGTACCAAAGGTGATGTCACACTGGTAAGCCTTGCGACGCGCCTCGCTGTTGGGCTGATGCTTATCTATGCAATCTACGCTGAGACCATGGAACATATAGAGCGGTCCCATCCACTCGCTATCACGCTTGGCCAGGTAGTCATTGACGGTGACGACGTGTACGCCGCGTCCCGAGAGGGCACGCAGGAAGACGGGGAGTGTAGCGACGAGGGTCTTACCCTCACCAGTGGCCATTTCGGCTATCTTACCTTGCGAGAGCACCACGCCGCCGAGGAGTTGGACGTCGTAGTGTATCATTTCCCACACGGTGTCGTTGCCGCTAGCCTCCCAATGGTTGTGATAGACAGCGGTATCGCCCTCGATGTCCACGAAGTCGTGTACGGCAGCGAGTTCTTTGTCGAAGTCAGTGGCCGTAACGGTAATATCTTTGTTTTCAGCAAAGCGACGGGCCGTGTCTTTCACGATGGCGAAGGTCTCAGGGATAGCCTCTTCCAGTGCGACGTCCATACGTTCGAGGACTTCCTTGTCGAGTTTGTCGATTTGATTGAAGATGACAACGCGATCCTCAATCGGCGTCTCCTCAACTTTTGCTTTTAGCGCCTCTATCTTCTCCAGCAGGTCATCAGCGCTATGCTGTATGGTCTGCTGCAACGCTTTGGTGCGGGCACGGAGTTCGTCGTTGGAGAGCGTCTGGATGGTGGGCGTGCACGCCTTGACTTTTTCGACGATAGGCTGTATGGCCTTCAGGTCACGCGTGGCTTTGTTACCAAATAACTTGGTGAGTATTTTATTGAAATCCATAGATAAGGAAATGGTGTTTTAGGATGAAGGGTATAAGGGGAAGAATTGTCAGAAAAGGGGAGCAGCGGCAGAGGCATTGGGGGCACGGATACGGATGCTCTTGGCAATGGTAGGCGCGATACGGTCAGTGCTGACGCTTTGGCTGAAATGCTGGGGTTGCGCTGCGTTGCCGTAGAAGATAATGGGGAAGGGAATGTAGCCCTCGCGTGCGACGGGCGGCTTACTCCCAGATTCGCTCTCAATGGTCCAGCCCGGGGTGACATGGATGAGGATGTCGCCCGAGCGTTGCGCATGGTAGCCACTGCGGTAACGCGCGATGCCCGGCGTCCATGCGCCTTGTAGCAAACGCTGCGAAGTATAGACGTCTTTCACGCCTTCGAGCATGAGCAGGAAGTCTTGGCAGCGACCCAGCACCTCGCCATAGTTCAGCCCCTTGTCTTCGATGACCTTATGCGAGAGGTAAATCTCGCTGCCGTAGGTCGTTTCGACGTATGCCCCTTGACCGTACGCGGCCGTGAGGTACATACCAAGCAGCCCTGCGGCACGTCGCACGTTGAAGGTGCCCGTGGGGATGCGGTAACGGCTGAGGTCGGAAGTCTGCTCGGCAGTATATCCTGTGGAGGTGAGGGTAATGAGCGCGTTGTCGGTGCCGACCTTCTGCTCCACACTGCGGAGGATGGTAGCGACAGCGCGGTCGAGGCGGACATAGATGTCCTGCTGCTCCATGGGGAACAGTGACGCAGGCTGCTGTCGGAAGCCACCAGCGTAGAGTACGACGCTGATGTAGTCAGGTATAGCGTCCGTGCCGATGGCGCTGCTCGCTATGGCATCTGCCACGACTTGGGCTATTTCGTCATTGACCAAGCCCGATGTCAGGAAGTCGCTGCACGCCTCGTTCCCCGCAAAGCGGTGGGCAAAAGGCTGCTTCATGCCTCCCGAGAGGAAGTAGGAGAAGTTGCCGACGAGGTCATTGGTGGGACGCCATGTCGTGCTTTGCAGGGTGGCAGCTATGGAGCGGCGTTGGTTGGCATAGGCCGCCCACGCCGGCAGATGACCGCCATAGTATGCGCTGCTGGTCCACACACCACGCTGCGCATCAATCCAGACGGCAGCATCGGCAGCATGCCCCGCAGCGAGCACAGCGGCTTCGCTCCACGGAGCGATGGCGATGACATGTGCCTTGCCCTCGGTAGCGATTTTGAGTTCATCGCCCACGGTACTGACGCTGAGCCGAGTGGGGGCTATGCCTGCTTCACTCTGGCAGCAATGTACCGGACGCAGCGTAGCACGATCCATCCACTGCCCACCTACGATGCCGTGGTCGGCAGGCACAGTGCCCGTGGCTACAGTGGCGACGGCAGAGGCACGGTCGGTGCGTGCCATCGGATACTCGGCCTGCGTATATACACAGCCGTCTTGGAGCAGTCTTTGCAGCCCATCTTCGCCGTAGAGCGGCGCGAAGGCTTCGAGGTAGTCGGAGCGCAACTGATCAACGAGAATGTTGATGACAACCTTGGGGACAGCACCCCGACGCGGCGCACTGGTCTGTGCGTCGGCGTCCGAAGCCGCGAGAGCGGACATCGCCACGAGGAGCGTGAGCAGGAGATGGTGTCGGTTGGTGTTCATACTTTGCGCGAGAGGGCGTAAGGCTGGTATGCTCTTACCAGCAAAGTGCAGGCCACGAAGATAATGGGCGTCGGGACACGCTGCACGCCTGCCACAATGGCAGCAAGCAGCAAGAGGGCTGCCACGGCGGGCAGGTAGTTATAGTAGTCACACCCTCGGCGGCGCAGCACGCACTTCACGGCAATGCCGACAAGGGGCAAGGGACTCATGATGAGGAGCAACCAGTTGTGATGCACCCCGGGATGCAGCGACCAAAGCACGAGGATGAGGAGCAAGCAGCCCACAAGGCCGCGCAGCGTCATCGTCAGCAGGTCGAAGGCAAAGGCCAGCCTCACCCAACGCCGACGACGCTCCTGCCATGTCAGTACGATGGCCACCGCCAAGAGCACGACGGCAGCCACGACAGGCGTGATGGGCGACGGCGTCGGCAGCTCCACCGTAGGGGCTATCATGGGTATCTCCACGGTCTCGGCCACGAGCGGGCGACGCGAGCCGTCGGCGCGGCACACGAGTGCCTTGTCAAAGTAGTCGAGCGCATAGTACGGCAAGAAGCTCAATTGGGCCATCTCGAGTGCCGTATAGATTTTGTCGGTCTCGGCGGCGAGCATCAGATTTTGGCCGAAGTCGCCCCATGGCGAGGCCGCCGTGTAGTCGTGCAGCATGGCGCGCTGCGTCAGTTGCTGCGCAGAGCCTTGCAGCGACGGCCATTCGAGGTGGCCACCCTCGGCCTTGATGGCATCGGTGATGGTACGTACGGCGCGCGTCGTACAGTTGTCGTAGAGGAAACTATAATGGTAGCGCCAGCGCGCCTTGCGCGTGTACCATGCGCCGAAGTTGCCCTGCCGATAAGCGCGCTCTTCATAGCCCGCCACAGCGAGCGTATCGAGCAGCCCACGCCTGACGCGCAAGGCCTCCTGCGGCGTCAGCGCCAGCCGCTGCTCTGTCACGCGTCGGCCTTGGCTGGCATAGTCGGTCACGAAGAGCGGGAAACTCTGCTGCGCCATCGTATAAGCGGTCTTGCCGAGGATAAACCGCCAGGCAAAGTGCGGCTCGGAGAAGGAAAACCAGCCGAAGTTGTAGGCGTAGTCATCGTCGGGACGTGCGAGGCTATTGACGCGCAGAGCGGTATGGCCGTAAGCCTCGTAGATTTCAGCCCCCGGCGCACACGTCAGCAGCGAAATTTGCACCGTGTCGTCGGCCACGCGCTGCGCCATAGCAACACGCGAAACGCCCCTACTGAAAAACATCAGCAGAAGGACAGGTAGCCAAAGGAGACGATACGACATTTTCATATTCGGCTGCAAATTTACAAAATCTTTCGCACACGCACGCGATATAATTCGGTATATTTTTGATTTCTCCGTCTTTTACCTCCCACCCTGCCGCCAAGCACGGCGGCTGCCGTCAGGACGCCACGGCAAGGGCAGAGGCGAAGGGCAGAAACAATCTGGGCAGACCGTGAAAACGATCTGCCCAGACGCTTCGTCGCATCTGACCACACAGTTTTTCGGGTCTGGGCAGAGCGTTTTTCGGGTCTGCGGCGGCGGGGGTTACGACCCGCCGAAACATCCGTTTTATTACCGCGATTTTGTCGCTTTAAGCCGTGCCTTAATCCACAAAGGTCTCGATGCAACTGAAACGCTCCGTGCCGACAGGCTCAAAGGTGACGCTGCGCATCGTGGCAGGATAGAGCACGCTCTCGCCCGCACGAAGCACGACGACATTGCCCTCGTCATCGCGCAGACGCGCCGTGCCCTCATAAGCCACGAAGATGACGAAGGAGTCCGTGGTCGAGAAATCGGTGGTCAAGGGCGCCGTGAGATGATAGACACTGGTGGTGAACTCGGGATGCTGCTCGAGCAATATGCGGACATTCTCGCGGTCGTCATAGGCTGTGCGATACTCCTTTTTCGCCTTGAAATTGAGGGCCTTGCGGGCTTGCTCGGTGTGCAACTGGCGTTTTCGTCCGTCTGCCCCCACGCGGTCGAAGTCATAGACGCGGTAGGTGATGTCGCTCGTCTGCTGCACCTCGATGAGCAGGTTGCCCGCGCCGATGCTGTGGATTTGCCCTGCGGGGATGAAGTAGCAGTCGCCCGCGTGCGTCTCGTGGCGCGCCATCACCTCCGTCAGCCGTCCTTCGGCCATCACGGCGTCGTAGGCCTCGAGCGTCAAGTCGTGCTTGAAGCCGCTGTAAAGCGTAGCCCCCTCAGCAGCCTTGACGATATACCACATCTCGGTCTTGCCGAAACGCTTGCCTTCGAGTGCCTGCGCCAGCGCATCATCAGGGTGCACCTGTATGGAGAGGTCACCTGCGGCGGAGATGAACTTCACCAGCAAGGGAAAGTCGGTGCCGTAACGCTCCAGATTGCGGCGGCCGACGAGGTCTGCGCCAAGCATAGCGATGAGTTCGGGCAAGGTCTTGCCATCGTAAGGGCCTCCCACGACGCGCGTTTCGTCGCCACGCACGCCGCTGATTTCCCACGACTCACCGACGGCAGGCGTACCTACGGGATAGTGTTTCAGTGCCACAATGTCTTGTCCCGCCCAGAGCGGTGACTTCGTGATTTCCTTGAATTTTAGAGGTTGCATAGAGGTAAGGGAGTTTTGTTGTAATTTGCTGCAAAGTTACATTTTCTCACGCAGCCACGCAAATCGCGTGGGCAATTTTTCCTCACGCGTTGCCATTTTTTTGCGTCCGCCCCCTTGGTACTGTCAGTATTTCTTCGTATCTTTGCAGCCGCAACAGGCCCCGTAGCTTAGTTGAATAGAGCGTCAGATTCCGGTTCTGAAGGTCTTGGGTTTGAATCCCAACGGGGTCACTGAAAGAAAATCGGGTAGACCGAAAATAATTCCTCGATTAGTCATCGGGGAATTTTTTTATCCAAAGTGGAAACACTTCATCTTCAATAACTTACACGCCTCTTTTTGTCAACAGCCAGC
>JAGHRU010000103.1 GCA_018066225.1 Candidatus Equimonas enterica | reverse complement strand
TTATCGCCATTTCCTCGCCGACGGCGGCCTTGTGCATCTTAAGACCGACAGCAACTTCCTCTATACCTATACCGATGCGCTGGTGCGTCTCAATGCTTTGCCTGTCGTCTGCCGTACCACCGACCTCTACCACACTTTGACCGAGGAGGACGATGCTGCGCTGCGCGACATCCTCGGCATCAAAACATATTACGAGCAGCAGTGGCTCGAGCGCGGACTTACCATCAAGTATTTGCAGTTTTGCTTGCCCGCGAGTGGTGTGCTCCGTGAGCCGGAGATAGAAATCCCGCTCGACGACTACCGCTCCTATGCGCGCTCCAAACGCAGCGGTCGCGCCACGCATTGCTGACCTGTTCCTCACTTTGACCTATCATTAATTTGCTATGACGCTATATCCTAAACTTATTACCGACGCTCTTGCTTCTGTTCGTTACCCGGGCAGTGGCAAGGATATTATCGCTGCCGAAATGCTGGAAGACGACCTTCGCATCGACGGCATGAAAGTCAGTTTCTCGCTCATCTTCGACAAGCAGACCGACCCTTTCCTCAAATCCGTAGTCAAGGCGGCAGAGGCTGCCATCCACACCTACGTCGATAAGGCCGTGGAAGTGACCATCAATGTCAAGACAAGGCAGACGGCGCGTCCCGAAGTCGGCAAACTGTTGCCCGAGGTCAAGAACATCATCGCCGTTAGTAGCGGTAAAGGCGGTGTGGGCAAGAGCACTGTAGCGGCCAACCTTGCCGTTGCCCTCGCTGCGCAAGGCTATGAGGTGGGACTGCTCGATACGGACATCTTCGGCCCCTCTGTGCCCAAGATGTTTTGCATGGAGCATGAACGCATCTTCGCCGAGGAAGTCGGTGGACGCCAACTGCTCATACCTGCGCTTAAATACGGCGTAAAGATACTCAGCATCGGCTTTTTTGTCAATCCCAATCAGGCCACACTATGGCGCGGCGGTATGGCGAGCAATACGCTCAAGCAACTGATAGCGGACACCAAATGGGGCAGCCTCGACTATCTTATCCTCGACACCCCGCCGGGCACCAGCGATATCCATCTCACGCTCTTGCAGACCTTGGCCATCACAGGTGCCGTCATCGTCAGCACGCCGCAGCAGGTCGCTCTGGCCGATGCGCGCAAAGGCATCGATATGTATCGCAACGAGCAAGTCGGTGTCCCCCTTTTGGGTATGGTGGAAAACATGGCATGGTTCACGCCAGCCGAACTTCCCGACAATCGCTACTACATCTTTGGCAAGGCGGGTGTGCAGTCGCTCTGCGAAGAACTCGGCGTGCCTCTGCTGGCGCAAATCCCGCTGGTGCAAAGCATCTGCGAGAGTGGCGATGAGGGAGAGCCCGCAGCCTTGCGTGCCGACACAGTGACAGGTCAAGCTTTCCGCCATCTGGCGCAGCGCGTGGTGGAGGCCACCGAGCGACGCAATGCCGAGTTGCCTAAAACAGAAATCGTGAATGTAAAAAAACAATAGCCACCATGTTTTCAGGAATTATAGAAGCCACAGCCCGCGTCACGGCAATCCGTAGTGAGGGCGAGAACAAACACTTTACACTAACCTGCCCTTTCACGCACGAACTTGGCGTCGATCAGAGCGTTGCCCACAATGGCGTTTGCCTCACCGTGGTGAGCGTCGATGGCGACGAATATGTCGTTACTGCCATGCAGGAGACACTCTTGCGCTCCAATCTTGGCGCATTGCGTGTTGGCGATGAGGTCAATGTGGAGCGTGCCATGCAGATGGGTGGACGTCTGGACGGCCACATCGTGCAAGGCCATGTCGATCAGACGGCGCGTTGCACCAAGGTGGAGAGCGAAGAAGGCAGTTTCCGCTTCACCTTCGCCTACGAGGCCGATGCGCAGATGGCGCGTCGCGGCTATTGCTGTGTGGACAAGGGCAGCGTCACGGTCAATGGCGTGAGCCTCACGGTCTGCCAGCCTACCGACAACACCTTCCAGGTCTGCATCATCCCTTACACCTATGAGCACACCAACTTCCACGCCATAAAGGAAGGCACGGTAGTCAATCTCGAATTTGACATCTTGGGGAAGTACATCGCTCGTTTGCAGCATTTCCAGCAATCCTGACACGCTGACCGTCGATGAAGAAAGCCGAACTCTATCACGCTGTGCTCGAACGACTCGCTGCCGCGATAGGTAATGCCGATACAGAACTCACCTTCGGCTCGCCATTCCAACTCCTCGTGGCTGTCGTGCTCTCGGCGCAATGCACCGACCGTCGCGTCAATCTCGTCACGCCTTCGCTCTTTGCGGCCTATCCCGATGCCGCAACCATGGCTACCGCTACACAGGAGGACGTCTTGGCCTACATACGCTCGGTGTCTTATCCCAACAGCAAGGCGCAGCACCTCGTTGGCCTCGCCAGAATGATAGAGAGCGACTATGGCGGCGCGGTGCCCGACACGCTCGACGCGCTGACTCGTCTGCCCGGCGTGGGGCGTAAGACGGCCAATGTCATCCTCGCCACCATCTTTGGCCAGAGCGCGATGGCAGTGGATACCCACATCTTCCGCGTCAGTCACCGCTTGCATCTCGTGCCGAAGTCAGCCACCACGCCGCTATCTGTGGAGCGTCACCTCACCCGCTACATCCCTGCCGAGATTGTCCCCAAGGCGCACTTGTGGCTTTTGCTCCACGGCCGCTACACCTGCACGGCACGCCGTCCCCACTGCGCAGCGTGCCTGCTCTCCGACCTCTGCCGCGACAAGGGCAGATACGATGGTTAGTCACTCATCCTCTATATCTATCACCTATGAAGGTCTTCAACTTCTCTGACCACAACACCGTTATCAACAACTACTTGGCCGACTTGCGCGATGCCCAGGTGCAGCGCAACCGTGCCTATTTTCGTCACAATATCGAGCGCATCGGGCAGGCCATGGCCTACGAATTGAGCAAGTCGCTCGCCTATCAGCCGCGTCGCATCCAGACACCGCTGGCGCCTTGTGAGGTCAGCACCATCACCGACCGTCTCGTCATCGGCACTGTCCTGCGGGCTGGTATTGCTTTCCATCAGGGCTTCCTCGATGTCTTCGATGGGGCCGACTCGGCCTTCATCAGTGCGTATCGTGAAGAGGGGACGAAGGAGCATATCAAGATAGTGACCGAATACCTCGCCGCTCCCGACCTCACGGGCAGCACCTTCATCATGGTCGATCCCATGCTGGCTACGGGTGGCAGTATGGCTTTGGCCTATGAGGCTTTCACGGCTCACGGCGTGCCCGCTCATCTCCACCTCGCCGCCGTCATTGGTGCGCAGGAAGGCATCGACCACTTGCAGCGCATCTTCCCTTCCGACGATGTGACGCTGTGGATAGCCGCCATCGACCCCGAACTCAACGACCGCGCCTACATCGTGCCCGGGCTTGGCGATGCTGGCGACCTTTGTTTCGGCGATAAGTTGCCGCGATAGGGCATAGCCTTTGGTGGCGCAGCCCTAAAAGAGAAGCACCCTATGCACTCATTTACAGAGCGCATAGGGTGCTTTATTTGTAGGCCGTAGCGGCTTATTTTTCTTCCTTGGCAGGAGCCTCTTCCTTCTGCGGGTTGATGAGTGCCGTGAAAGCCTGATAGAAGCGGTCGCGGTAGAACATCATCGTGTTGAGCGCAAGGGGGACGATTTCGTTCCAGTTGGGCTCATCGGGGATGTAAGTCTCAAAGAAGACCCACACTTCGTCGTCGTTGAGGATGCGTGCGTTGGCAAACTTCGTCATGCTATTGGCGAGGTTCATGGCCTTGAAGACGTCGGTCAGATGGGCTTCGTCGGCTTTCATGATAGCGGGGAAGCAGAGCGAGAAGAAATGGGCATCGTTGTCGTCCTTCAAGTGCAGGAAACCTGCCATTTGGTACTTGAACGCGAGACCGAACTCAGTCTCTTCGGGGCAAAAACCCTCATGGGTGAGGTGTTCTTTCAGTTGTTCACAAACTGTCATAATAGTGGTATTTTAATGGTTTGAAATATAGCGGAGTGGTGGGCCGAACTCAGTTGTTGATCATAAAGAGGTCGGTAGCGGGGGAGTAGTTGAAGCGGTAGCGGTAGAGCCCGTGTGCCCCTGCCTTGTTGATGCAGATGCCGCCGTTGTTGAGGTCGAAGGCACTATGGCAGCGTGGGCAGGTGGCGGTGTTGGGCGTGGATGCGCTGATGCTGACATCGCGTTCCAGATAGGCCTCTTCGTAGCACACGGGACAGGCGAGGTCGAAAGCCACGCTGTAGAAATTGCCAGATAGGTCGGGCACGGCTGGTGTCCCGACCAGAAAGCCCGTAATGTAGAGCGGTTTGCCGTATGCTTCGATGGCGGTACGCGGATAAGTGCTGCTTGTGCCGTCGGAGAGGGTGAAGATGTAGGTCTTCTGGTCAAAGCGTATGGTGCAGAACTGTCCCGGGGAGTTGAGTGCCGTGTAGAGCGGTGTCATCGCCGTGACGGGGGTGAAGCGGAAACGGGCGTGAAGGTTCGTGTAGGTGCGCTCCACAGTGCCGTCGCACGCGGTGAGCGATGGCAGCAGCAGGAGCAGGGCGAGGAAGCCTTGGCGGAGGTGACGCATCATAGGCTGGTAAGGGGTTAGCGCAGCACTTGGCTGAGGATGCCAGCGAGGCCGTCAGCGGCTTGCTGCAATGGCTTGGAGAGCATGCCACGCATCAGGAAATTGACTTCTGCGCCCACGGTGACGCGCATCTTGGCAGAGCTCTCGCCGTAGGGCAGCAGTTGTATCCAGAGGTTGATGGGCAGGGGTGCGCCTACGCCTTCCATTTTGAGACATTTGGGGGCTTCGCGCTGGCAGATGTGCAGCGTGATGTCGCCCATGGGCGTCGGCAGCGTGATGTCGTCTTGGGTGAA
>JAGHRU010000005.1 GCA_018066225.1 Candidatus Equimonas enterica | reverse complement strand
GCGCTGCACAGCACGCCCGGCTTGGGCTCAAATGCGCTACGGCCCGTCACGATGTCGCGCGGCAGCGACCAGATGCCGCCGCCGGGCGCGACACAGGGATTGTGGGTGTGGAAATCAAACAAGGCCGATTACTTCACCTTATAACCCTTACGCTGGAGATAGGCTTTGAGGCGCAGCAGATGCGCATCGTCGGGCCCGTCGAAGAAACTTACGCCCGCAGCACCTGCACCATAGGCAGCGTCGAGCGCACGCTCGAAGTCATCGCCCTTGATGTCGGGGCACATGAGGCCGGGATAGACGGCGGCACGGCCAGCGACGGCCTGCACACTCTCGCTCACGCTACGCCCTATCCACTCCGGACCTTCGTAGTAGAAGCCGTTGTAGGTCATGGGGAAATAGGCGTCGAGGTGCCAGTTGCCCCAGACCTGCCGCACCATCTTCTTGGCCATCGTGGGGCCGGGGAAGACAGCCGCACTGATGAAGCTGCCGTCGGCCTTGACGGCGCGGGTGATGGCATCGACCACGCGGGTGATGGCGTCGAGGCGGAAGTTAATCCAGCTCTGGTCTTCCTGCGGCACGGCCACCTGCATGGGGTCGCGGCCGGTCGCGGCCTTAAACTTCGCGCGGCACACGTCGCAGTAGCAGAAGTCGTAGTCGGGGAGTTCGCGTGTTTGGTCGATGCCGTAGTTCTGCCACAGGCTGACGGGCAGCACGACGTCGGGCATACGGACGTAGTCGAGGTGGACGCCATCGACATAGGGGCGGTGTGCCTCCTTCACATAGTCGGCCGCGAGATACTCTGCCACGCCTTCGTGGTTGGGGCAAAGGAAGCGGTAGTAATCGACATAGGCAGGCTGGTCGTAGCAACTCTTGCCACTGCGGCTCACGGCAAACCAGTCGGGATGCGTCGTGAGGCACTCGGCGCGGTTCATCGTCCACTTCCAGTAGTGCGCTTCCAGGCCAGCCTCTTTGCACGCCTTGTAGATGTCTTCGTCATAACCCTCAAAGAGGACAGCAGCGATGCCGCAATCGCGCAGCTTGCTAAACCAAGCCTGCCACTCGGGCAGCGTCTCGAACTTGCTCATACCCGTCCAGCACCAGTTTTTCACCTCCCGTGGCATCACCTCGGCCAAGGTGAAGCGGCCGTCTTGATTGACGCAATAGGACTGGTGCTCTGCGGGCAGCGTGACACGCACCACGAAGGTGTTTTGCGTTGCCTCCACGCTGAGCGTAGCATCCTCGGGCAGCATGGCGCGATCGCTATCGGTGAGGCGCAGCCCAGCCACGTCGCGGAGGTAGTTGTGGTGGGCGGCGTAGTGGTCACGCTGGGCGTAGAACATGGCCCATGCCATGCGGTAGGCGGCCATGTTGTAGGGCATCGGCGGTGTGCCGAGACGTGTCCCCACGGGCGCGTCGGCGAAGTAGAGGTAACCCCATCGCTCGGGCATGTGCATATCGACAGCCCCCGTAGGCGACCACACCCAGTTTTCCTCGGGCTGTCCTTCGCCGCGCAGCCATTCCACGCGCGAGAAGTTGAGGCGCCACCACGCCCCAGCCTTCAAGGGCGAGTCGAAGCCCAAGGCCATTGCCGCTGCGGGGATAGCGATTTCCACCGTCCAGGCACGGTCGGTATCCTTGGCCTTATTGATTGTACCGTCACAGGCTACGCGCACGCGGCAGTCGGCATTGTCCCACGACATGACGAAGTTGCCGCCCACACGATAACTGGTAGGCATGAAGAGGTCCATGAGCGTACCGAAGGCATTGGTCTCGTACTCAAAGTAGTTGATGCCGTCGCCGTCGGGATCGATAAACACCTCAAAGTCGTTGTCGTGAAAGATGATGGCGTCACGCGTTTTGAGCGACGCGGTGATGTTGGGCTCTTCGAGGGTCGCGCCGATGTAGAGATAGTTGTCGTCCCAAAGCATCTTGGCGGTGGTGCGGTAGGCAGGCGCAGGATAGCCCTCGCCCGAGATATCGACAAAGGGAGTCGTCTCGACAGCGGCTTGCCACGCCGCCTCGGAGAGTTTACCGTCGAGTTTGATGGGCGTTGTGGTGCGATACACATCATAACGCTGGGGCGCAGTGAGCCGCGCAGCATACTTTTCGAGAAGGCTCTGCGCCGGCGTCATGAGGGCAACCGCCGAGAGCACAAAGGTCGTAAGGGCAGATTTGATGTTCATACTTGGAGGAGGGGAATAAATTACTATTTATCGTCGTAATGGCCGTAAGCCGTGAGTATTTCTATCACCACGGTGTCGTCTATCACCCGATAGACCAATCGATGTTTATGCGTGATACGACGCGCCCATTGCCCTGTACGGTCAGCGGTGAGTTGATGCGGATGACCCGTACCTGTGAAGGGGTGCGTCTTCAACTCATCAATAAGTTTGCCAGCCTTTACATAGGCTTTGGGGTCGTTCTTCGCCAACTTGCCGAGGTCTTCGATGGCTCTCTTCGAATACCTCAAACTATAAGTTATCATAACGCGCCTAATCTTTTCAGCATATCAGTAAGACTTTCACCTTCTCTCTGGGTGTAGTACTCCCCACGGGCTATTTGGCGTTCTGCCTCCGCAATGTTGGCAAAGAACTCCTCTTTTGTCATCTGCGTTGGGTCTTCTACTACCGTCGTCTTTTGAGGCTTCATGAGATGCTCGGCAAGCCACTGACGGTTGCGTGTCGTCAGATTAAGGCTTTGCAAATAGGTCAGCAGGTTATTGAGGGCAATTTTGTTCATAGCGCACGAATAAGTGATTGGGTTGTGGGTGCGAAGTTACAACTATTTTCTTAAAAAGCCGTTATGCACGGGCAAAAAACGCTCTGGGCAGACAGTTTTTCCTATCCGGGCAGACAGTTTTTCCTATCTAGGCAGACAGTTTTTACGGTCTGCGCAGACGCGAAAATCGGCGTGAGCGGCTGCTAACGCCTATCCGACATAGCAAAACGTAGTGTTACTGACATTTAATAGCGCGCGAGCGCGGAATGTTTGAAAGAAAATGCGTAACTTTGTGGGCTCGTAAAGCGCAAAACAACTAAAACACTATACCACATGGCAAAGAAAGCATTACTTATGATCCTCGACGGATGGGGCATCGGCGCACACGACCACGGCGATGTCATCTACCAGACACCGACCCCCAACATCGACCGCATCACCGCACAGTATCCCCACGCCCAGCTCCTGGCTTCGGGCGAAAACGTAGGTCTGCCCGACGGTCAGATGGGCAACTCCGAAGTGGGACACCTCAACATCGGCGCGGGCCGCATCGTCTATCAAGACTTGGTCAAGATAAACCGCGCCTGCCAAGACGGCAGCATACTGCAAAATCCTGAAATCAAAGCCGCCTACGCCTATGCCAAGGCAGAGGGCAAGCGCGTCCACCTCATGGGACTTACCTCGACAGGCGGTGTCCACTCCTCACTCGCCCACCTCTTCACCCTCATCGGCATCAGCCAGACCTACGGCATCGCTGACCGTACCTTTGTTCACTGCTTCATGGACGGCCGCGACACCGACCCCATGAGCGGCAAAGGCTTCATCGCCGACCTGCAAAAGGTGTGCGACGAAAAGGGAGCACACATCGCCTCCATCGTCGGCCGCTTCTGGGCGATGGACCGCGACAAGCGCTGGGAACGCATCAAGGTGGCCTACGACCTGCTCGTCGAGGGCAAGGGACGCGCCGTCAGCGACATAGTGGAAGGCGTACAGTCGTGCTACGACACCCATTCCGAGACGCACAAGAACACCGACGAGTTCATGGAGCCTCTCGTCAATGCTAACTGCGACGGCACCATCGGCGAAGGCGATGTCGTCATCTTCTTCAACTACCGCAACGACCGCGCGAAGGAACTCACCGTAGTACTGACGCAGCAGGATATGCCCGAGCAGGGCATGCATACCATCCCCGGGCTGCACTACTGCTGCATGACGCCCTACGATGCCAGCTTCAAGGGCGTCCACATCCTCTTCCCCAAGGAGAATGTCTGCAATACGCTGGGCGAATATATCGCCGCACATGGTCTGCGCCAACTCCACACGGCAGAGACGGAGAAGTATGCTCATGTCACCTTCTTCTTCAACGGCGGCCGCGAAACACCCTACACGGGTGAAGACCGCATCCTCGTGGCTTCGCCCAAGGTGCCCACCTACGACCTGCAACCCGAGATGTCGGCCTACGAGGTCAAGGACAAGCTCTGCGCTGCTATCCGCGAGAATGTCTATGACTTCATCGTGGTCAATTTCGCCAACGGCGACATGGTGGGTCACACCGGCGTCTATGCGGCCATCGAGAAGGCCGTGAAGGCTGTCGATGAATGTGTCGGCGAAGTCGTCGCTGCCGCCACAGAGACGGGCTATGAGGCCATCATCATCGCCGACCACGGCAATGCCGACAACGCCATCAACGCCGACGGCACGGCCAACACGGCACATTCGCTCAACCCAGTACCCTGCATCTACGTCACCGACCGCACCGATGCCACCGTCGCCGACGGCGTGCTGGCCGACGTTGCTCCCTCCATCCTGCACATCATGGGCCTTTCGCAGCCCGAGGAGATGACGGGACGATGCCTCATCCGATAGCCCACCATAAGCCTATGCTCGAAATCATGGCACCCGTCGGCTCGCGGGAGAGTCTTGCCGCCGCCCTGAAAGCAGGCGCGGACAGCATCTACTTCGGTGTGGAGCAACTCAACATGCGTGCCCACTCCGCCTCACGCTTCACCATCGCCGACCTCAAAGACATCGCCGCACAGTGTGCTGCCGCTGGCGTGAAGACCTATCTCACCGTCAATACCATCATCTACGGCGAAGAACTGCCCCTGATGCGCGACATCTGCGACGCGGCACACGCGGCAGGCATCAGCGCCATCATCGCGTCCGACGTAGCCGTACTGACCTACTGCCGCAGCATAGGTCAGGAGGTGCATCTGTCCACGCAGCTCAACATCAGCAACGTGGAGGCGCTGCGCTTCTACGCCCAGTTTGCCGACGTCGTGGTGCTGGCGCGCGAACTCAACCTGGAACAAGTGGCCGCCATCCACCGCGCCATCGTGGAGGAGAACATCTGTGGACCTTCGGGACGCCGCGTGCGCATCGAGATGTTCTGCCACGGCGCGCTCTGCATGGCCGTCAGCGGCAAGTGCTACCTATCGCTCGACAACCTCGGACACAGCGCCAACCGTGGCGAGTGCATGCAGGTGTGCCGCCGCGCCTATACCGTGACCGACCGCGAGACAGGGGCACAACTGGACATCGACAACAAGTATATCATGTCGCCCAAAGACCTGAAAACCATCGGCTTCATTGACCAGATGGTGAAGGCGGGCGTGGAGGTCTTCAAAATAGAAGGGCGCGCCCGCTCAGCAGAATACGTGCTGACGGTCGTGCAGTGCTACAAGGAGGCGCTGCAAGCCGTGGAGCGCGGCGACTACTGCGATGAAATGGTCGAAAAATGGACGGCACGTCTCTCCACCGTCTTCAACCGCGGCTTTTGGGACGGCTACTACCTCGGTCAGCGTCTGGGCGAATGGAGTGCGCAGTATGGCAGCAGCGCGACGGAGAAGAAAGCCTACATCGGCAAGGGGCGCAAGTACTTCTCGCGCCTCGGCGTGGCGGAGTTCAGCATCGAGGCTGGCGACATCGCTGTCGGCGACCGCCTGCTCATCATCGGCCCCACCACGGGCGCGCTCTACATCACGGCCACCGAAATTCACGGCGACCACGGGGCTATCGATCAGGCCCACAAGGGACAGTGCGTCGCCATCCCCGTGCCCGAGAAAGTGCGCCCGAGTGACAAACTCTACAAAATCGTCAGCAACACCCCACTATGAGCCAAGGATATATAGCCACTATCGGCTTCTTCGACGGCGTACACATCGGTCACCGCCACCTGCTCACGCAGTTGCAGACCGCCGCCTTTGCGCGCCATCTCATCCCGATGGTCGTGACCTTCGCCGTGCATCCCGCCACCGTGGTAGGCCGCCGTGTGCCGCGGCTGCTCACTTCGGCCGAAGAGAAGGCGCGTCTGCTGCGCGAAGCCGGCATAGCGCACGTGGAAATTCTCGATTTCACGCCCGAGATAGCCGCTCTCTCTGCGGCCGATTTTATGGCCCAATATCTCCGAGACCGACTCGGCGTGCGCTGTCTGCTCGTAGGCTACGACCACCACTTCGGCCGTCCTGCCCTTGGCGAAGACTTCGCGGCCTACCGTCGCTATGGTGAGGCGCTGGGCATAGAGGTCATCGCAGCCCGCCAGTACGACGGCGGCATCAAGGTCAGCAGCACCGCTGTGCGCCGTGCCCTCGGCGACGGCGACGTCACGCTGGCCTCTGGGCTGCTCGGACGCGACTACACCCTCTCGGGCACCGTGGTCGATGGTCAGCACATCGGGCGCAAGATGGGCTACCCCACGGCCAACCTCCGCCTTGCAGATGCGCAGCGTCAAGTCCCAGCCGTTGGCGTCTATCTCACGCGGGCGATTTTCCCCGATGGAACCGCGCATTTCGCGCTCACCAACATCGGTCATCGCCCCACGCTGGGCGAGGCCAACCCACTCTCCATAGAGTCGCACCTGCTCGACTACACGGGCGACCTCTACGGCACAGAACTGACGCTGCAATTCCTGCGCCGTGTGCGTCGGGAAGTGCAGTTTGCCAACCTCGACACCCTGCAACTGCAAATCGGCAGCGATGTGGCTTGTGCGCGTCGCCTCATCGCCGACCTCACCTCTTCCCACTAAAATCTCCCCACCCCTATGGACAAGAACCATTGGCTCCCCACCTCACGGCTGAAAGCCTTCGGCCTCATCGTCGCCATCCTGCTGCTGATGCTCGTCACGCAGGGCTTTGCCTCCATCGCCGCTCTCATAGGGCAGGCACACGGCCAGTTAGATGCTTTCGACCACTTCACCTTGGAGCACCTCGACACCGTGCTCTATGGCCGCTGGCTCCTCGTAGCCTTTCTGCTCAATATCACGCTGCTGTGGATGCTGCGACTGGCGCAGCCCAACTTCCTCATGCCGTGGCGGCAGTGGCAGACACCGCGCTGGCCGCTCTCCATCGTGGGCAGCCTCGCGCTGGCCATCGGCATCTCGGTGCTCTTCACCCCTTTCAATCTGTCTGACAGCGGCACTACCGACCTCTTCACAGGCATCGCCCATCAGCCCTGCGGCGTGCTCGCGCTCTGCGTCTTCGGTCCTATCAGCGAGGAGATGGCCTTCCGCGACGGCATCCTGCGCCACCTCATACGCGGCGGCATGGGACGCGCGTGGGCGGTGGTGCTCAGCGGCCTCGTCTTCGGTCTGGTCCATGGCAATATGATGCAGGCTATGCCCGCCTGTCTGCTGGGCATCGTGCTGGGCATCATCTACCTCCACACGGGCGATATCCGCTACACCGTGGTCGTCCACATCCTCAACAACAGCCTCAGCACAGCCCTCATGCTGTACCCCGAAATCGACGGTTTCATCGCGAAATTGCCGACCTGGTCGCTCATCACTGCTGGCTGCGTCATCTGCGCCATAGGTATCGGCGTGCTCATCCAGTGGAAACGACCAAGAGCATGAAGATAAGAGACATCGACCTTGGCGCACGCCCCGTGCTCCTTGCCCCTATGGAGAGCGTGAGCGACATCGGCTTTCGCACGCTCTGCCGCCGCCTCGGCGCGTCGATGGTGTATAGCGAGTTTGTCGCCGCCGATGCCCTCGTGCGCTACGTCGCTGGGAGCATGAAGAAACTCCGCATCGCGCCCGACGAACG
>JAGHRU010000012.1 GCA_018066225.1 Candidatus Equimonas enterica | reverse complement strand
GTACAGACAGGAGCAACGGCAGCAAGGCTCTTCGTCTTTGGCGGTTACAATCCCGACATACAGCCTGCCACGGCGCGCACAGATGGCCGCTCTCTTGATTTACAAACCTTTGTTTGGCAGCCCACAGCACCACTTCCCGATGGGATGACGCTGGTAGGCAGTGTGGCCACGACTTCTGGTTACAGCCACATTCTCTGCTTTGGCGGTGTCAATAAGCAAGTTTTTGAAGCCCGATTGAACGACGCCACCCCGACCAATGACTACTTCACCCATGCACCAGCGTGGTACCGCTTCAATGACCGCATACTGGTCTATCACACCATCACCAACACATGGTTTGCACTGACGCAAAATTCGGCCTTTGCACGCGCTGGGGCTGGGCTGACACCATGGGCTGACGGCTTCCTTATGGTGGGCGGCGAGACGATGCCCGGCATTCGCAGTACAGCCGTTACGCACATCACCGTAGAGCAGCCGCGCTCTTTCGGTTGGGGCAACTGGAGCGTGTTGGTGCTCTATCTGTTGGGCATGTTGCTGCTGGGCTATTGCTTTATGCGGCGCGAGAGCAGCACCGACGATTTCTTCCGTGGTGGTGGACGTATCCCTTGGTGGGCGGCTGGCATCAGCATCTATGCCACCATGCTCTCTGCCATTACCTATATGAGTATTCCAGCCAAGGCCTACGCCACCAACTGGACCTACTACCCCATGCTCATTGGTATTCTCATCGTGAGTTTCCCCGTCATCAAGTACTACCTGCCCTATTTCCGCCGTCTCAGCATCACCAGTGCCTACGAATACCTCGAAATCCGCTTCAATGCCGCCACACGCTTTATCGCCAGTGGACTGTTCATCGCCTTTATGGTGGCGCGTATGGCTTTGGTGCTCTATCTGCCTTCTTTGGCTTTGACAGCAGTGACGGGTATTGACATCTCACTGTGCATCATCTTGATGGGGCTTATCACGGTCATCTACTGCACGATGGGCGGTGTGGAAGCCGTCGTCTGGGGCGATGTCATTCAAGGCATCATCTTGGTGGGCGGCGCGTTCTTCATAGCAGGATGGCTTATCTTCCACACCGAAGGCGGTGTTGGCGGCTTTGTGCAAACCGCTATCGATTACGACAAGTTCAAACTCTTTGAGTGGTCGCTTGATTATCGTTCTGTGACATTCTGGGTCGCCATCGTGGGAGGACTTGCCAACAACCTTATCTCCTATACCAGCGACCAAACCGTCATTCAGCGCTATCTTACGACCAAAGACGAAAAGAGTGCGGCGCACAGCATCTTGATGAACGGCATTATGTGCGTGGCGGTTTCCGTGGTGTTCTATGTCATCGGGACGGGGCTTTTCACCTTCTTCCACACGCACCCCGACCACCTCGACCTTACGATGGACAAGGGCGATGCCATCCTGCCCTACCTCATGATGGCAGAGATGCCACAAGGCGTGGCAGGTCTGCTTATTGCTGCCATCTTTGCTGCCACGATGAGCACCATTTCCAGCAACATCAATAGCGTTTCCACTGCATTTAGCATCGACTTCTGGCAACGTCTGCGCCCGCAGACTACCGAACGAGGCATGATGCGCGTGGCGCGACTCACTTGCGTCATTTCGGGCTTGGTCGGTGTTGTTCTCGCCTTGATGATGGCCACTTGGGATATTCTCTCTCTGCTGGACTACTTCAACACGATACTCGGCCTCTTGACGGGTGGACTCGGTGGCCTATTCTTCATCGGGGTTTTTATGCCCAAGATAGGCGGCCGTGCCGCATTGACGGGTTTCGTCACCAGCACTCTCTTTGTCTTCTATCTGCAATACTTCACGGAGGCCAATCTCTTCCTCTTTGGCGGCGCAGGCATCGTAGTCTGTGTCGTCGTGGCATGGCTTATGGCTACTCTGTGCAAGGAAGACATTAAAGTCGTCAAACTCAAATAACATCATACACATACCCACTTATTATGGAAAAGATAGTTGGACTCATAGATGCACCTTTTACGCCATTTACGGCGCAGGGTGACATCAATCTCTCCCCCATCCCAGCCTATGCGGCTATGCTTGTGAAAAATGGCATGAAAGGCGTATTTATCAACGGCAGCAGTGGCGAAGGCTATATGCTGACCGTAGAGGAGCGTAAAGCCTTGGCCGAAGCATGGATGCAGTCTGTGCCGCAAGACTTCAAGGTCATCGTCCACGTTGGCAGTTGTTGCCTGCGTGACGCGCAAGTCTTGGCCAAGCATGCTGCCGCTATAGGTGCTTGGGGCATAGGGGCCATGGCATCGCCGTTCCCGCACATTGGCCGAGTGGAAGAACTCGTGGCCTATTGTGAGGCTATCGCCAAAGCCGCTCCTACACTCCCCTTCTACTTCTACCACATCCCAGCCTTCAATGGGGCTTATCTCCCAATGCCCAAGTTCCTTGCTGCTGTTGATGGCCGTATTCCTAATTTCGCTGGCATCAAATACACCTTTGAGAGCCTCTACGAATACACGCAATGTCGCATCTATGGTGGCGGCAAGTATGACTTGCTCCATGGTCAGGACGAGACCATACTGCCATCTTTGGCCATGGGCGGTGCAAGGGGAGGCATCTGCGGTACATCCAACTACAACGGCCGATGCCTCAATGCCATCTTGGAAGCATGGCAGGCAGGTGACCTCGAAGCCGCACGCCGCCATCAACTCTATGTACAAGAGGTCATCAATGTCATTTGCCGCTATCGTGGCAATATCGTGGGGGGCAAACGCATTATGAAACTCATCGGGCTTGACCTTGGCCCCAACCGCGTACCGTTTCAAAATCTCACCCAAGAAGAAGAGCAACAACTGCTTGCGGACCTCAATGCCATTGACTTCTTCAAGCATTGCAATACATTATAAATCAGTCTGCAATGCCCATCCAGTTGGAAATATGCGCTAATAGCATCGAGAGCGTTAAGGCTGCTGTCTCGGGTGGTGCTTCGCGCATAGAGTTGTGTAGTGGGCTTTCGGAAGGCGGGCTGACCCCGTCGCAGGGATTGATACGCGAGGCACTGCGTATATGCCCTGTCCCCTGCCATGTGCTGATACGCCCACGCGGTGGCGATTTTCTCTACAATAGCGACGAACTTGCTGTTATGCTGGACGACATTCGCTTGTGTCGTGCACTTGGCGTGCAGGGCGTTGTCGTCGGTGCATTGACGCCCGATGGTAGTATTGATAAGCCACTGCTCCGCCAAATGGTACAAGCCGCTGGTGAAATGTCTGTCACATTTCATCGCGCTTTCGACCTGTGTCGCGATCCCTTGTGTGCGCTGGAAGATATCATCTCCGCAGGTTGCTCACGTCTCCTCACGTCTGGCTGTTCTGCCTCTGCTCTCTCGGGCGTAGCATTGCTACGCGACCTTGTGACAGCCGCTGGCGCACGTCTTTCCATTATGGCGGGCTGCGGCATTACGCCTTCCAATGTTAAGGCGGTCGTGCAGCAGTCGGGCGTAAGGGAAGTCCACGCCTCTGCCAAAGCCGCACTTGCGAGCAGGATGCAGTTTGCAAGGCATGATGTGGCGATGGGACATACCGCCGCCGATGCCTATACTTCCTATGAAACCTCTGCTGCAATCGTCAGACGGCTTGCCGATGCGCTATGCAGCACAGACTAACTCCCTCTAACGACCTATGCCCTATTACCTCCTCGAAGAAGAAAAGTTGCGTCGCAATCTGGCGACCATTCGCGCTATCGCCCAGGCCGCTGGCGTAGAGTTTATTTTGGCTTTTAAGGCTTACGCTTTATGGAAGACCTTTCCTATTTTTAAGGAATATATCTGTCACACGACAGCATCTTCGCCGTATGAAGCGCGGTTGGCCAAAGAACTCTTTGGTAGCGACGCCCATACTTATAGCCCTGCCTACGAAGAAGCCACCTTCGACACTATATTGCGTTGCTCTTCGCATGTGACTTTCAATTCTTTCAGCCAGTATGAGCGATTTTCTCACATGGCTGCTGCTTACAGCGAAGCGACGAAGAAACCAATTAGCCTTGGACTACGCATCAATCCCGAATACTCGGAGATAGAGACAGCCATTTATGATCCATGTGCTCCGGGAAGCCGTTTCGGTGTCCTCGCCGACGAATTGGCAGACTATGAAGCCGCCCACCCTAATCTGTGGGAGCATCTTGACGGTTTCCACTGCCATTGCCACTGCGAGAGCGACGCGACGGCTTTGGCTCACACACTGATGCACATAGAGCAGAAGTTTGGGGGCTGGATAGACCGCTTGTCGTGGCTCAATCTCGGCGGTGGCCACCTTGTGACACGCGAAGGCTACGACCACGACTTTCTGATAAGCCTACTTCGAGATTTCCAATCGCGTCATCCGTCTGTTCATCTTATACTCGAGCCGGGTAGCGCTTTCGGTTGGCAGACTGGACATTTGGTGGCAGAGGTTGTGGACATCGTTTGTCATCGTGGCATCAAAACGGCAATACTCAATGTGTCCTTCACTTGTCACATGCCCGATTGTCTCGAAATGCCCTATCACCCGCGTGTAAGGGGGGCTCAGACGATAGCCGACGCAACCGATGAAGAGATAGCGCAGCCATACACCTATCGCCTCGGCGGCAATTCGTGCCTAAGTGGTGACTATATGGGCTATTGGCGTTTCGACCATGCGCTTTCGGTGGGCGAAACCATCATACTGGAAGATATGCTGCACTATACCACGGTCAAGACAACGATGTTCAATGGTATCCACCACCCCGACATACGCCTCCTGCGCAGAGACGGCAGCATAGAGGTATTGCGCCGCTATGCCTACGAAGATTACCGCGACCGTATGGACTAATGCGCAAAAATGTGTAACTTTGCAACGCTATTCACACGATACATACATCTTATATGACTTATAATATCATTGTACTTGCCAAGCAAGTCCCCGATACCCACCATGTCGGTGCAGACGCGATGACCCCAGAGGGGACCATTAACCGTGCTGCACTACCTGCTGTGTTCAACCCCGATGATTTATGCGCCTTGGAGCAAGCCTTGCAGATCAAGGACAAGCATCCGCAGAGCACCATCACCATTATCACAATGGGGTTGCCCCGTGCCACCGAAATACTGCGTGAAGGACTTTATCGCGGTGCTGATCGTGGCATCTTACTTTCCGACAAGACGTTGGGCGGTGCTGACACGTTGGCAACAAGTTATGCCCTCAGTCGTGCCATTGCTCGCACTGGTGCTTTCGATCTCATACTTTGCGGCCAGCAAGCCATTGATGGCGATACTGCGCAAGTAGGACCGCAAGTAGCGCAGCAATTGGCAGTGCCACAAGTGACAGGCGCGTTGCAAATCCAGTCTATCACAGATAAGACCTTGCGCATACGCCGCGTCATTGACGGCGGAGAGGAACTCGTAGAGGCTCCTCTGCCTTGCCTCATTACCGTCAGTGGGCAGGCCAAGGCTTGTCGTCCGCGCGATGTGCGGCTGATGATGAAATATAAGCACGCAGCCCTTGAAAGTGAGTTGGCAGCCTCACCCTATGCCGAAAGGTTGCAAGATAGACCTTGGCTTCGTCTTACGCTATGGAATGCAGAGGATATTGCGGCCGACAAACAATGCTGTGGCATGGCAGGCTCGCCCACCAAGGTGAAGTGTGTGGAAAATATATGCTTCAAGGCCAAAGCTTCTCAAGTCATGGACGACACGGACGAAGCCATCGAAAGTCTTGTGTGCCAACTTATTGCCAACCATAATATTGGTTAATCCTAACAACAATCTCACGCTATGAATGCTCTATTCGTATATTGCGAAATCAACAATACCAAGGTGTGCGACGTCAGCCTTCAACTCTTGACTAAGGGTCGCACCTTGGCTACCGCCTTGCAAGTCCCACTTGAAGCCATACTCATTGGCACTAATATCGGCGACGAGACAACCCGTGAAATACTCTCCTATGGTGTTGATACACTCCACGTCTATGACCACGCCTTACTCTCGCCTTACACTACCGCCCCTTATGCTGCTATCGTCACGAAGTTGCTCCAGCGTGAGCAACCTCAAATATGTCTGCTTGGTGCTACTGTTGTCGGACGCGACTTGGCACCACGCGTCAGCAGCGCTTTGCGATGTGGACTGACGGCTGACTGTACAGCGCTGGAAATAGGTCCTTATGACGACAAGCGTACAGGTCGTCACTATGACCAGTTGCTCTATCAGATAAGACCCGCTTTTGGTGGCAACATTGTCGCCACGATTGTCAATCCTGACCACCGTCCACAGATGGCAACGGTGCGAACAGGCGTTATGAAAGCAGAGCCACTTGACAGACCTCATGAGGGCAAGGTCGTCTATGAAGATGTGAACAAACTGGTCAGTCCCGAAGAGTGCTTAGTCAAAGTGATAGAACGTCATGTTACGCCCATAGAAAGCCACCTCAAAGACGCAGCCATCGTTGTGGCAGGAGGTTATGGTGTAGGTAGCAAGGAAGGGTTTGAGCAGTTGCAGCAACTGGCCACACTGCTCCATGGCGAAGTGGGGGCCACACGCGCTGCTGTTGATGCTGGCTACTGCCCTGCTCATTTGCAAATCGGTCAGACTGGACTCACCGTACATCCCAAAGTCTATTTCGCTTGTGGCATCAGCGGTGCCATACAGCATGTGGAGGGCATGAAAGACAGCGGCATTGTGATTGCCATCAACACCGATCCGCAGGCGCCCATCAACCAGTTGGCTGATTATGTCATCACGGGCAAAGTGGAAGATGTCGTGCCGAAGTTGATAAAGTATTATAAGCAAAATGTCAAGT
>JAGHRU010000167.1 GCA_018066225.1 Candidatus Equimonas enterica | reverse complement strand
TATAAGGCACAAAAAGCACTCTGCCCAGTTCGTGAAAACGAACTGGGCAGAGTGCTTTATCGGTTTGCCGTCTTGGTTTTACGCCCTTGGCGTCAGCAGACGGGTATCTTGTCGATGCGGCGTTGGTGGCGACCGCCTTCGAAAGGCGTGGTGAGCCATGCCTCCACGATGGGCTCTGCCTCCTCGGGAGTGAGGAAACGGCCGGGGAGGACGAGGACATTGGCATCGTTGTGCTGACGGCAGAGGCGAGCGATGTCGGCACGCCATACGAGGGCGGCACGTATCATCTGGTGCTTGTTGAGCGTCATGGAGATGCCCTCACCGCTGCCACAGACGGCCACACCGCGCTCCACCTCACCCGTCTCTATGCCATGCGCCAAAGCGTGGGCAAAGTCGGGGTAGTCGCAACTTTCGGTGCTGTGAGTGCCGTAGTCCTTGACCGCGTGACCAAGGCGCGTGAGATACTGCTTTACAAATTCCTTCATGTCGTAGCCGGCATGGTCGGAGGCTAATCCAAAAGTCATAGGTGTAGCGTTTATTTCAAGAAATTCTTAACTTCGTGATAGATGTTCTCGGGCGTGAAGCCAAACTTCTCGTCAAGCACCTTGTAGGGCGCGCTGTAGCCGAAGTGGTCGAGACCATAGACACGGCCGTTGCTGCCTACGAGGCCAGCGAGATTGATGGGCAGACCTGCTGTGAGACCAAAGATGCGTGCGCCCGTGGGCAGCAGTTGCTCTTGGTACTCGCGGGGCTGACGACGGAAGAGACCTTCCGAGGGACAACTGACGACGCGCACCTTGATGCCGTCGGCTTGCAGACGGGTTGCCGTCTCTACCAGCGTGCCGACTTCGCTACCATTGGCCACGAGGATGACGTCGGGCGCAGCGCAGTCGATGACGGCATAAGCACCGCGCTCCACCTGTGAGTAGTCAGTGAGAGCGGGCATATCGGTCACGTTTTGTCGGCTCATGATGAGTGCGGTCGGGGTGTCCATATTCTCCATAGCCAGACGCCAGCAAACGGTGGTCTCGCCGCTATCGGCAGGGCGGAACACGCGGACGCTGTCGCGGCCAGCATAGTTCTGGAGTTTCTCCATCAGGCGTATCTGGGCTTCCTGCTCCACGGGCTCGTGGGTCGGGCCGTCCTCGCCGACGCGGAACGCATCGTGCGACCATACGAACTTCACGGGGATTTGCATCAGGGCGGCCATACGGATGACGGGCTTCATGTAGTCGGAGATGACGAAGAAGGTGCCCATCGCCGTGAGGATGCCGCCGTGGAGCTGCATACCGAGGCAGAGGCAAGCCATCGTGAACTCGCTCACGCCAGCCTGCAAGAATGCGCCAGTGAAGTCGCCGCGACGCAGCGCGTGCGTGTGCTTGAGGAAGCCGTCGGTCTTGTCGGAGTTGCTGAGGTCGGCACTCGAGACGAGCATGTTATCGACATGCTGTGCCAGCATGGAGAGCACGCTGGAGCTGGCAGCGCGTGTGGCAGCGCCAGCCTTCTGTGCCACTTCGGCCCAAGGCAATTCGGGGAGTCGGCCTGCCATCCAGTCTTCGAGACGGGCTGCCTTCTCGGCATTGGCCTTGGCCCAAGCCGCTTCCTCGCTGCGCAGTGTGGCTACGAGGGCTGTCAGTTCGTCGCGGCGGTCGGCGTAGAGTTTTGCCACTTCGCGGCGGATGACGAAAGGCTGCTCGGGGTCACCGCCGAGGTTCTTGATGGTATTGACGTAGGCATCGCCACCCAGAGGAGCCCCGTGCGTCTTGCAGTTGCGCTCATAGTTGCTGCCGTCGGCTTGCTTTGCGCCCTTGCCCATCACGGTGTGGCCGATGATGAGGGTGGGGCGCAGCGTCTCGGCGTTGGCTTGACGCAAGGCGCAGCGTATCTGCTCCGTGTCGTTGCCGTCTATTTCGAGCACATTCCAGTTCCACGCGCGGTACTTCATCGCCGTGTCTTCCGAGATGACTTCTGCGGTCTCGGTAGAGAGCTGGATGTCGTTGGCGTCGAAGAACATGATGAGATTGTCGAGGCCGAGGTGGCCAGCGAGGCGGCCAGCACCCTGCGAGACCTCTTCCTGTATGCCGCCGTCGGAGATGTAGGCGTAGATCTTCTCACGCTCAAAGCCGGGGTTGCCGGTACGGGCTGCGAGCATCTTGGCTGCGATGGCTGCACCTACGGCGTAGGCATGGCCCTGGCCAAGCGGACCGCTGGTGTTTTCTACGCCGCGCATCACGTCGCGCTCGGGGTGACCTGTCGTCGGAGAGCCCCACTGGCGGAACTGCTGCAACTCCTCGAGGGTAAACCGACCCGTGAGGGCGAGTTGGGCGTACAGCATAGGCGACATATGTCCCGGGTCGAGGAAGAAGCGGTCACGGCATGCCCAGTCGGCTTGTGCGGGGTCATAGACGAGAAATTCGCTGAAAAGGACATTGACAAAGTCGGCACCGCCCATGGCACCACCGGGGTGACCAGACTTTGCCTTCTCTACCATACTCGCTGCCAGCACGCGGATGTTGTCGGCAGCAGACTGCATAACGGAGATTGGATTTTCCATAGGGAAATAGAGGGAGAGTAATAGGGGGTAAGTAATGAAATGTGATGCAAAGTTAGCACAATTGGCCGACGTGGCCAAGACCTTTGGGAGGAAAGTTTTGAAAAACCGACTTTGCAAAATTAGTCCATCCGCCCGATGTGTTTACTGGCGGTAGGTGATGGTGCCCGTGGCTTGGTGGGTAGGCATGACGAGTACTTCGGCTATCTGCATGTGCTCGGGGCAGGTCGTGGTCCAATAGACCACATCGGCAATGTCGTTGCCGTCGAGCGGGCGCAGACCAGCATAGACCTTGTCGGCTGCGGCTTGGTCGCCACGGAAACGCGTCACCGAGAAGTTGGTCTCCACGAGTCCGGGCTTGATGTTGGTCACGCGCAGTGGCGTATCGACGAGGTCGATGCGCAGGCCGTCGCTCAGTGCCTTGACTGCAGCCTTGGTGGCACAATAGACGCTGCCGCCGGGGTAGGCGTAGTCGCCGGCGATGCTGCCGATATTGACGATGTGGCCGCGGCCACGGCTGACCATGTCGGGCACGATGAGGCGTGTCATGGCCAGGAGGGCTTTGACGTTGGTGTCGATGACGATGTCCCACTCCTCGAGACTGCCTTCGTGCTCCTTATCGACGCCGATGACGAGGCCAGCGTTGTTGATGAGCACATCGATGGCGCGCATCTCTTCGGGCAGCGAGGCGATGGCAGCGCGTGCGGCTTCGCGGTCGCGGACATCGAAGAGCAGGGTCTCTACGCGCACGCCGTAGGCGCTTTGGAGTTCAGACTTGATGGCGGCGAGGCGGTCGGCCTTGCGTCCTGTGATGATGAGGTCGTGACCCTCGGCTGCAAAGCGGCGTGCACAGCCTTCGCCGATGCCAGAGGTCGCTCCTGTGATGAAAACGATTTTCTTCATAGCATTATTGATGTTGTATGTCGTGATATAATATATAGGTATAGCGGCGCGCTCCAGAGGTGTTGAGGTGGTCAGCGTCGTAGAAATCCTGGGGGCCAAAGCGCGGGTCGGCCTCGTAGTCGAGCAGCGGCAGGCCGTGGCGGGCAATGACAGCGGCGTTGCGTGCGCGCTGCTCTGCCGCTTGGTGGGCGCGGAAGGTGGCGTAGGTGGGTGGCGTGGTCAGCACGAAGCGTATGCCGCGCTGGCGGCAGAAGTCGCGTATGGCGCAGAGATAGTGCGTGTTGAGGGCGACGGCGGAGGTGTCGGCATAGGTGTTGTGAGCAGCGCGCTCGGCGCCGTTGTCCCAGTCTGTGGGGCGGGAGGAGAGCGTGTAGTTGGTGCCGAAGCCGCGCTCGTCCCATGTCAGCCGCTGCGGCTCATAGAGGCTGCGGAGTTTCTCGCGGAAACTGCTCCACCAAGCGCACTCGAGGTTGTAGGCAGAGAGGCGCGAGTGAATGTCGCAGTCCATATAGA
>JAGHRU010000074.1 GCA_018066225.1 Candidatus Equimonas enterica | reverse complement strand
GTTGATAACAAGGCCCAACTCGAACTCGCCGATGATGCCGCCCGTAAGAACTGGGGTGGCGATTGGGTGATGCCTACGCATGCCGAGTGGGCGGCGATGTGCAACACCGATAACTGCCCGCGTGAATGGACAACATTGAATAACGTCAAAGGTTGGAAGTTCACCAGCAAGAAAGATGCGTCGAAGTCAATTTTCTTTCCCGCTGCGGGCGACTTCCTCGGTATGACCGTTTACACTGTTGGCTCCAATGGCTTCTACTGGTCGTCGTCGCTCTATGCGGACGATTCGAAAATCGCGTACTACTTTAGCTTCGGCTCGTCTACCGTGGGCTCCGAATACCGCACCAACAACCGTTACTACGGGCAGTCCGTGCGCCCCGCGCTCAGAGTGGCTAATAAATAACCGCTACAAAGCGTGAATATATAGTTAGTAAAGTTTAATGTGCGAAGTTGCGCCATCGGCAGTCCCGCCCGCTCGCAGGATGTTGTGAAACAGTCTGTCTGCGAGCCCCTGCCCGCCTCTCAGAGTAGAGGCACATGATGAGCGCACGCGTTATAAATATCTTTGTTATTTGCCGCAGGCAACGCGGGTAGTCGCTGTCGGGAGACAGTGCTGCTCGCGCCCTGCCTTTTTTGTGCTGTACTTTTCTGGGTCAGCGTAAATACGGGGTCAGACACGCCCAATCAGGTCAAGAACTGGAAGTAGGTTGGTTGGCTCTGGTGTAAGGTGGACCCCGCAACAGGGAAGCCTAAACATCCCCGTCACATATAAGTTTCATCCTTTTCCACTATTAGGATGGCTTGGGGCGGAACGAACGCCCGTTGGAATATCCATAGAGAGCGAACAAAGCGCAGCGGGTGCACCAACTTGTGTGGCGCACCCGCTGTTTATTGTTTGTCGTTTGCGACTACTGGCCACAGCCTTGGCAGCAGCGGGCGACGGTGTCGAGCCCATAGGAGAGGGCGTCGATGTGGTTGTAAGCCACGCCGCAGATGCCGAGCACGACAACGCCGAGGGTGCAGAGCGCAAGGGCAACGCGCGTGTAGCCGTCGCTCTTGAAGCACGCAATGGGCGTCTCGTTAGGCTGGATATACATCGCCTTGACGATGAGCAGGTAGTAGTACAGCGAGATGACAGTGTTGATAAGGGCAATGAGTACCAACCACGGGTGACCCGCGTTGAACGCTGCCATAAAGACAAAGAACTTGCTGAAGAAGCCTGCGAAAGGCGGAATGCCCGCCAGAGAGAACAGACACAGCGTCATCAAAAACGCCAACTTGGGATTGGTATGGTAAAGGCCGTTGTAGTCGTCCATGCCGACCTTGCCGCTGCTTTGCTCCACGACGCTGATGACAGCAAAAGCACCGAGGTTGGCCACCATATAGACAAGCAGGTAGAAGACCAGTGCCGTCATGCCCTGTGCCGTGCCGTCCATCACGCCGAGTATGAGATAGCCCGCCTGCGAGATGGCGCTGAAAGCCATGAAGCGTTTAAGATTCTTCTGACGCACTGCAAAGAGGTTGGCAATAGTGATGCTGGCCACGATGATCCAGAAGAAGGCCCAGTCCCAAGTGGCGACAAACGCGCAGCAAGCGAAGACCTTGATGAGCACCGTCAGCAGCGTGAAGGCAGCAGCACCCTTGGAGATGACGCTGAGATAACCCGTCACTACCGTAGGCGCACCCTCGTATGTATCGGCCGTCCAGAGGTGGAAGGGGACGAGGCTTATCTTGAAGCCCATGCCCGTGATGAAAAGCAGCAAACCAAGCACAGCGATGTTAGCATTGCCGTTGGTGCCCCAGTGCTGCATCACTTCGTCAAAGTAGAGCGTGCCCGTAGCACCATATATCATAGAGATGCCATAGAGCAACAGGCCACTGGAGAAGAGAGCGATGAGGATGAACTTGGCACCCGCCTCGGCACTCTCGTAGCGCTGCTTGTCGAAAGCAACAAGCGCCGCAAGGGGTATGCTGGCCGTCTCAAGGCCGATGAAGAACACGAGGAAGTGACCACTCGATATCATGAGATACATGCCGAAGAGCGTGAAGAGGGTGAGCAGATAAAACTCGCCCTGCTTGATGAGATTCTCTTCGCGGCTGAGCCACTTATGCGCCATGAGGAAGACGATGATGGTGCCGACATTGAGGACGGACTTCATCACGGTCATCATGGCCGTGTGCTGGTACATACCGCCGAAAGCACTCACGCTCTCGCTGCAGCACTGGCCGCAGCAGGGACAAAGGTTGAGCACCGTGTGCAGGGTGAGCAGCACGACAGGCAGGCAGGTGTTGTAAACGCCCTTCCCGCACTTCTTGTCGCCGCACATGAAGAGGTCGGCGATGAAAAGTATTGTGATGACGACGAGCAGGCTGAGTTCGGCGTGCATCGTTAAAAACTGACTATAATCCATGTTTCTTGTGCGATTAGGGGTTAGTGAAACGGATTGAGGGCTACGGCACTCTGGATGACATCAATGATAGGACCTGTGCCTGTGCCTATCATGTCGCTAATCCACCACGGAGCAAGGCCAAGGCCTGCCACCGAGATGATGAGGCATACGACGGCGAAGCGCTCGTCCCATGTGGCATCGGTGAGTGCCAAGTGGTGCTCGTTGGTGCAGGTGCCATAGAGTATCTTACCCACCAGACGCAAGATATAAACGGCGGTGATGACAATGCTGGTGCAAGCGATGATGGTGAGCGTGGTGTAGAACGCACCTTCGTTGCTAAACGAGCCGACGAAGATGGTCATTTCGGCCACGAAGCCCGAAAGACCCGGCAAACCGAGGTTGGCCAGACCCGCGATGACATAGCACACGGCCAAGAATGGCATAATGCGCATCAAGCCCGCCAACTCGCGAATGTCGCGCGTGTGGGTACGACCATAAATCATGCCGATGAGAGCGAAGAAGAGCGCCGTCATCAGACCGTGGGAGAGCATCTGAAGCACTGCACCCGTGGCAGCCACATGGTTCATCATCAGAATGGCGAAGAGCACGAGGCCGCAGTGGCTCACCGAAGAGTAGGCGTTGATATATTTGAGGTCGGTCTGCACACAAGCCGAGAACGCACCATAGACCACGCTGATGGAGGTGAGGATGAGGAATATCCAGCCCAGTTGGTTGGCGGCCTCGGGCATCAGATACATAGCGATGCGGAAACAACCGTAGCCACCGAGTTTCATCAGCACACCAGCGTGGAGCATGGAAACGGCAGTAGGCGCAGAGGCATGACCGTCAGGACTCCAAGTGTGGAAGGGAAACAAAGCACCGAGCACACCGAAGCCGACGAAGGTCAGCGGGAACCAGATGCACTGCTCGCCTACGGCTATGGGGCGGCAACCACCAGTGTGATGAGCAATGTCGAGAATGTTCATCGACGCACCGCCTGCACCATAGAAGATGCCAAAGATGCCACACATAAGGAAGGCACTACCGCCCATGAGCATCAACGTGAGTTTCATGGCTGCATACTCCTTCCGACCCGAGCCCCAGACGCCAATGAGCAAATACATGGGGATGAGAGCAATCTCGTAGAACATGAACATAGCGAACATATCTACGCTGATGAAGAAACCGAACACACCCATAGAGAGCAGGGTAAACCACAGGAAGTATTCCTTGGTCAGCGGCTGCAAACGCCACGAAGCGAAGGTGCCCGTGAAGACGATGATGGCAGAGAGCAGCAGCATAGCCACGCTGATGCCATCCACGCCGACGCTATACTTGATTTTGAGCGGTGCTATCCAATCGAAACTGGCGGTGTAGAGCATTTCGGCCGTATTGCCTGCCGCACGCTCTGCAAGGAAATCTACGGTGAGATATATGGCGAGTGCCAAAAGGGCGGTACTACCAGCCACCATCACACCACGCACTTGATTGACGCCGCGAGCGAGCCATAGCCCGAGCAGCATCACCAAAGGAATAAGTACGAATATAGAGAGAAAATTCATAGTGTCTGAGATTTAGAGTACCATTATTATATAAAGGAGTATTGTGCCAAGCAGGAATACGAAAGCGTACCACTGCACGTTGCCGCTTTGCAAACCGCGTATCTTCTCGCTGAGTTTGTGCGTGCCCCAAGCCAGGAAGTCAAAGAAACCATCGATGACATGGCGGTCAAACCAGGCGATAGGCGTACTGATGTGGGCGAAGATGATGCGGTGAGTGATATACTGATAGACTTCGTCCATATAGAAACGCTTGTATGCCCAACGGTGCAGGCGTGGGAACTTCTCCTTCAAATCTACTGCCACAGGCTGACTCTCGCGGGCATACATCCATGTGGCCACAAGGATGGCTGCCACAGCGATGACTACGCTGGTGGTGGCGATGCTCGGGTCGAGATGTATCTGATAGTCTGCACCACTGGCGCTGACAAAAGAGCCGAAATTGACAGCCCAACCGCAGGTAATGGTAATCAACGAAAGGATGATGAGCGGCAACGTCATCGTCCACGGGGCTTCGTGAGGCGTGTGCGCTGCGTGCAACGCTTTGTTTTCGGTACCCCAGAAGATGCCGTAGTAGAGACGGAACATATAGAAAGCCGTCATGGCGGCTACGCCTGTCATGATCCAGCCACAGATGGGGCTGTAATGCATGCAAGCCGTCAGTATTTCGTCTTTGGAGAAGAAGCCAGAAAACGGCGGTATGCCTGCAATGGCCAAGCAAGAGATGAGGAACGTAATGTGCGTGATGGGCATATACTTGCGCAGACCACCCATCGTGGACATCTCGTTGCTATGCACAGCATGGATGATGCAGCCCGCACCGAGGAACAGGCAAGCCTTAAACATGGCATGCGTGAAGAGATGGAACATCGAGGCCATGTAGCCAAGGCTGGCATGGTTGTCGATGAGAGCCTCATGTCCCGGCATACATACACCGAGAGCCACCATCATAAAGGCAATCTGCGAGATGGTGGAGAAGGCCAAGACACGCTTGATGTCGCTCTGCGCACAGGCTACGGCAGCAGCGTAGAAAGCCGTGAATACGCCAATCCACACCACGATGCTCATCTGCTCGGGAGCGTAGGCGATCCACATAGGGAACATACGGGCGATCTGATAGACACCAGCCACCACCATCGTAGCAGCATGGATAAGGGCACTGACAGGTGTCGGGCCCTCCATGGCATCGGGCAGCCAAATGTGGAGCGGGAACATGGCACTCTTACCAGCACCGCCGATAAACATCAGTACCAATGCCGTGGGCAGAATGAAGCCACCAGCAGCGACAGCTTTGGCCGTATCTACGCTGGCAAAAGGTGTCACCCCATCAGCATAGACAGGGTGGGCGAAGTCGAAACTAAATGAACTGGTGTAGTAGCCAAAGATGAGGATACCGACCAAGAAGAACATATCGGCAAAGCGTGTCACGATAAATGCTTTCTTGGACGCAGCGATGGCTGCGGGCATGGTGTAGTAGAAGCCGATAAGCAGATAGGAGGACACACCGACAAGTTCCCAGAAGAGGTACATCTGGAATATGTTGGTGGCTACGACCAAACCGAGCATCGACATTGTGAAGAGCGAGAGAAAAGCGTAGTAACGCTGGAAGCCGCGTTCACCGTGCATATAGCCGAAGGAGTAGATGTGCACCATCAGCGACACCGTGGAGATGACGATGAGCATCATCACCGAAATGGGGTCGAGCATAATGCCCATGTCGAAGTGCAGAGCACCCAACGGCAGCCATGTGGCATTGTAAGGCACGAGAGTAGCGAAAGTGCCGTCGGCCAAGCGGTCGGCGGTGAAGTACTGCCAAGCCGTGTAGTAACTCAAAGCCGCTACGACGCCAAGTACTGTGGTGCCGATGAGACCCGAGACACGGTGGCTCAACTTGCTATCCATCAGTCCAAGGAAAAGGAAACTGAGGAAGGGGAGCAGTAGTATGAGAAGTGTATGTTCCATATTGGTTACCATTTCATTTTGGTCAGTTCATCGACATCGATATTCTTCAACTGACGATAGATGTTTATCATGATAGCGATGGCGATTGCACTCTCTGCCGCTGCTATGGCAATGGTGAAGATGGCGAAGAAATAGCCTTCATGACCTTGCGGGTAGAGCATACGATTGAAGACTGCGAAGTTGATGTTTGCTGCGTTGAGCATCAACTCTATGCTCAAGAGGATGGCAAGCGTACTCTTGCGGGTCATAAAGCCGAAGACGCCAGCAAACATCATGATGGCAGAGAGGACGAGTATATATTCTATCTGTATCATAGTCTATGCGGTATTAGCGTTTGCGGGCGATGACGATGCCAGCCACGATGCAAGCAAGCAGCAGCACGCTGACGGCTTCGAAAGGCAGGACATAGCCGAGATGCTCGGTGGAAATCATGTTATGTCCTACGGTGTCCATTGTGATAGAATTGGTGGTCTCGGAGGGCTTGCCAATTTCGGCAACGACATGCCAAGTGGCGGTGCATACGACAGCGAGTGTGCCGACCACGCCTGCCAAGGCCAGCAGCAGCCCCCAAGAGGTGACTGCGCCGTTGGTCTTACCTGCTTTGTCGGTCTGTCCGCGGGTCAGCAAGATGGCAAAGACATAGAGCACGATGACGCCACCGGCATAGACCATTGTCTGCACGGAGCCAAGGAAGGTGTAGCCCATCAGGAAGTATAAGCCAGCCGTACCGAGCAGCACGACGAGCAGATAGGTGGCGGCACGTACGATGCTCTTGCTCATGACGGTCATGAGGGAGCCAAGAGCCACGATGACTGCAAGCACCACAAACATTATGTTTTGACTTTCCATGTGAAAAGGGATTACTTGGGTTTAAGTTGTAGCCGTGGCTTCGGGGGCTGCTGGGCGAGGAGCCGGTTTGGGCTTCTCCATGCATTTGGAGCCAGGCTGATTGAGTACTTTGATGAGTGCTTCACGCGAGAATACAGCGTTCTCGTAGGAGTTCTCAAAGGTGATAGCCCCTTGCGGGCAAGCACGGGTGCAGAGCATGCAGTACATACAGCAGCCGTGGTCGTAGATGTAGCGCACGAGTTGCTTCTTTTTCTTGCCATCTACTTCCACCATCTCTGTCTCTACCTTGATAGAGCCGTTGGGACATTGCATCTGGCAGATGCCACAACCGATGCACTTGTGCTCGTTGTTGGCATTGTGATGCATCACGAGACTACCGCGAAAACGCTCGGGGATAGCGTTGTCTTTGCGGTTTTCGGGATAGCGCTCGGTGACCTTGGGGGTGACAAATTCGCGTGCCGTCACCTTCAGACCTGCCATGAGGCTACGGAGACCATCGGCAAGACCTTTGAAATAGGATTTCTGTTCCATATTATAATATAGGGGATTAGAAGGTGAGACCAAACGAAACGCAGAGTGCCATAATGACGAGGACTGTCATGGACATGGGCAGCATATACTTCCACTCCAACTTTAAGAGCTGGTCGATACGCAGACGCGGGAAAGTCCAACGCTCCCACAGCAGCAGCATCAATACGAAAAAGACTTTGGCGAGAAACCATACGCAACCAGGCACAACGGCCATGGCGGCGTTGAAACCGTCAAGTCCCGGGATGACGAGTGGTGCCCAGCCGCCGAGGAAGATGGTGGAGGCGATACCGGCGCAGATGAAGAGATTCATATACTCTGCAAGGTAGTAGTAGCCGAAGTCCATACCCGAATACTCGGTGTGGTAGCCTGCGGTGAGTTCGCTCTCGGCTTCTGGCATGTCAAACGGGCCTCGGTTGCACTCGGCGTTGCCAGCGATGAGGTAGATGACAAAGGCCAAAAGGGCAGGGATGTGCCCACGGAAGATGTTCCAGCCGAGCGTGGCTTGCTGGTCGCATATCTCGCTAAACGACATCGTCCCCGTGAGGCATATCATGGTGAGCATTACCATGCCGATGGAGAGTTCGTAGGAGATGATTTGTGCGCCAGCACGCATTGCACCGATGAGTGAATACTTGTTGTTGGCCGACCAACCTGCGAGGAGAATGCCGACCACGCCAATGCTGCTCACAGCGAGGAAGAAGAAGACACCGACGTTGAAGTCGATGATTTGTGCGCCCTTGTTCCACGGCAGACATGCGAAGGTGACCATAGAAGCGGTGACTACGAGGAACGGTGCTGCGTGGTGGAGCAGACGGTCCGTCTGACGGAAATTGACGACTTCCTTGGTCATCATCTTCAAGACGTCGCAGATGACTTGCAGCAAGCCCCACTTGCCGACACGGTCGGGGCCGAGACGGCATTGGAAGAAGGCGCAGACCTTACGCTCCAGATAAATCATTATCATGGCGAAGATGGCATAGAGCGTGATAATGCCCAAGCCCACGAGCACGCACTCTATGAGTACGGCAAGGCCTTCGCTCATCACGGAGGTTAATGCCTCATGCAGCCAAGATGTTACTATTTCGAAATCGAACATATTGTCTTGTGATTTGTAGGTTGTGTATTATTGCGATGTACTATCGGTCCACATCAGGCACGATGTAGTCCACAGTGCCACCTATCGTGATGAGGTCGGCGATGAGGCTGCCCCGACAAGCGGTGTCCATCACGGCTACAAGGGGAAGCCCCGTAGAGCGGTAGTGGAGGCGGTATGGACTCTTATCGCCTTTGGACTCGAGGTAAACGCCAAGGATGCCACGGCTACCTTCTACAGCAGAGTAGTAGATGCCCTCGGGCACCTTGATGATGGGCTTCATCTTCTCCTGTATGCTGCCTTCGGGGATGTTGTCGATGAGTTGCTCGATGATGCTGAGCGACTCTTCTATCTCCTTCATACGCACCATGTAGCGGGCGAAACTGTCGCCTTCGTCGAAGGTGATTTCGTTAAACTTCACGCGGTCGTAAGCAGCGTAGGGACGCAATTTGCGAAGGTCGTTGTGCCAGCCCGAGGCGCGACCCGTGCCGCCTGTGCAACCATAACTGATGACTTGCTCCTTGGTGAGCACGCCTACGCCTTTGGCGCGTGTCTGGAAGATGACGTTGCCCGTGAAGATGTCGTGATACTCCTTAAGACCGACCTTCTTGCTGCGCATGTGGTCGATGAAGGCATGGACATCCTTAACGAAGTCGGGGTGTAGGTCGTGTGCCACACCGCCTATCATGTTGTAGTTGATGATGAGGCGACCGCCTGTGGTCTTCTCAAATATCTTGAGGATTTCCTCACGGTCGCGGAAGCCATAGAGGAAGGCGGTGGTAGCGCCAAGGTCTTGTGCCAAGCAACTGAAGAAAAGCAGGTGGGAGTCGATACGCTGCAACTCGTCCATGATGGTGCGAATGACCTTCACGCGGTCGCTGACCTCCACACCCATTGCCTGCTCGATGCACATACACAGTGCGTGGCGCGTCTGCATCGCACCGAGGTAGTCCATGCGGTCGGTTAGAGCGAGCGTCTGCGGGTAGGTGTAGCCTTCCGAGAGCTTCTCTATGCCACGGTGGATGTAGCCCAGATGAGGGTCTATCTTGGTGATGCGCTCGCCGTCAAGAGCCGTACGGAAATGGAGTACGCCGTGGGTCGAAGGGTGTTGTGGCCCGATATTGACCACATAGTCATCGTCGGTAAATATCGGGGTACGCTCTTCGTGCAGGGTGCCGTCGCCCTTTATGGTGTATTTCACCGCCATATCGCTGATAGGCTCTGCTTCGAGGCAGATGTCGGAGTTGCTGCTCTCGTCGTAGTCTTTGCGTAGCGGGTAGCCTTGCCAATCTTCGCGGAGGAAAACGCGGCGCATATCAGGATGTCCGAGAAACTTGATGCCGTAGAAGTCAAAGACCTCACGCTCGTAGATATTGGCCACATCCCAAAGGTCGGTTACGCTGTCGATGTAGGGATTTTCGCGGTCGGCGCAGACACTCTTGACATGCGTCATGGTGCCGTCGCTGGTCTTGGTGAGGCTGTAGACGACGCCAAGGCCCTCTTCGCCCCAATCTACGCCAGTGAGGAGTTCGAGAAAATCGTAGCCTTCGCCTTTGAGTGTGGCGAGATGCTGGTGGAGGTCTGCGGCGGCCACCACTACGGGGATAATCTGATTGCTCATGCCTTCTCTTGCGCGTTAAGGAGTTCTACATATTGTTCGTCCATAGCCTTGTCGTAGGGATCGTGCTCTTTGCGGTTGGTAGTGACGAAGAAGTTCTCGACGAGTACTTTACGCTGCAACTGCATCATGCCGTAGAGAAACGACTCTGGACGCGGTGGGCATCCGGGACAATAGACATCGACGGGCAATATCTTGTCCACGCCCTTGACGACATGGTAAGACTTGGCGAAGGGACCGCCGCTGATGGCGCAGCCGCCGATGGCCACGACATACTTGGGGTCGGCCATCTGGTCGTAGAGACGCTTGAGTACGGGAGCCATCTTGGTCGTGATAGTGCCATTGACGAGGATGACATCGGCTTGACGCGGACTATTGCGCGTAATCTCGAAGCCGAAGCGTGCCATATCGTAGCGGGCAGCAGCCACGGCCATAAACTCTATGCCGCAACACGAGGTGGCGAAGGTGAGCGGCCACAACGAATTGCTGCGTCCCCAGTCGATAAGTTTATCGAGTGGTGCGACGCAGACATTGACGCCTCCTGCGTTGAGTTCTTGGATGAGTTGCTCGAGCGTCTCGTTGTCCTTAAACTCTTCGTAGGGGATGTTGTTGATGACGGGGGCTTTTTTGTTTACTGCCATTCCAGTGCTCCTTTCCTCCAGGCGTATGCCAAGCCCAGAACTAAAATAAAGAGGAAGACGGCAACGCAGAGCAAGGCTGCGCTACCGAGTGAGTGCATGACGGTGGCCCAAGGGAAGAGGAACATCGTCTCCACGTCGAACATGAGGAAGAGGATTGCAAAGAGGTAGTAGCCTACGCGAAACTGCATCCAGCTGTTGCCGCGCGTCGGGATACCACACTCATAGGGCTCTTCCTTCTGTGCGTTGTAGGAGCGTGGCGCCAACAACTTGGCAAGCACCGTCACTACTGCAACGAACAGGATACCTGTCAGCAATGCTGTGACAAACAGGGTGAAGTTCATAACTCTTTGTGTATGTGATGATGATTAAAATTTCTCTTGAAGAGGGGCAGAGCACAAAAGATACTTTGCGCCGCGAAATTACAAAAAAATGTGAAAACGACCAAGCCGTCGCGCTGTTTTTTCTTGCCGACGGTGCGCGGACGTTGGCTTTTAGTGGTGAAACACCCGCAGCGCCTTGACTTTTTGAAGCCAAGGCGCTGCGGGTGTAGTGGTGGGTCGGGGTTTATTTTATCACCTTCTTGCCGTGGGCGATGTAGAGGCCATGCTGCGGCTGTGTACCGACTTTGCGGCCGCTGAGGTCGTAGGTCGTCATTTGCCCGAGTGGCAGGGCGATGTCGTGGCAGCCGCTGGGCGTTTGTGCTGTGATGGCTTCGCCGAGCCATGGCAGGTGGGCGTCCAGCCATGCTTTCGCCGTTTGCAGGTCTGCTTCTACGCTGCCTTCGTGGTTGAATTCGCGCGATTGCTGCAACGCAATGCCCTCGTCGGAGGCTGCGAAGTCGTAGAGGTAGTCCATAATGTCGGCTTCGAGGGTGGGAGAGACCTGCTGCCATTGCTGCACATAGGCTGTGAGAAATGCGTTGTTCTTGCTTGCAAAGAGTGCTTGAAACCAGAAATGGTAGTAGTGTATGCCTGCGAAGGCTTCTTCGCCGTTCTGGAAGATAGAGTCGAAATCCCAAAGATTGCCAGCCGTCAGTCGCGATTGAGGTGTGCTGTCATACTTGGTAAGGTAGAGGTTGGAGCCAGGGGAGTCCCAAGTGCCAAGGATGTCGTGTGCTAGTAGCCATGCAGCGAATGACGCAACATCGATATACATGTCGTAGTTGCCAGCCGTGATAGCGGCCTCTGCTTGGCACACATAGTCGCGGATGTAGGCTATTTGTGCTTCTTGTAAGTCTTCTGTGTCGGGATACTTAAACGTGAAGCCGAAACTTGGGCGTGTCATCATCGTGGACTCGAAGTACACATCTTCGTTCCACCAATAAAGATCGCGCTCAATGATGTATCCTGTGTCGGACACATCAAGGCGGCAGTCGGGGTTGCGCTCTACACATTCGGCTATCATGTAGGTCCCTTTGTAGGTGTCGTTGATGACAAGGTTGCAAAACTTGATTTGCGGTGTCCATTGCAAGCCCATAAGGGCATTGACGCGGAAACCTATGAGGGTGTTGAGGTTGTGAGCCGCAGGCAGTAGCCGCCATTCCTTGTCTTTGTAGCGTTTGTCGCCGCGCAGCAGCAGGTCGGCTTTCTTTTGTAGTTTGAGTTTATAGGAAGGTTTGCCAAAATAGGCACTTGTATTGCCTGCTATCTTGATGGTCATGCCGCTCTCGCCTTTGGCGTAGTCGCCTGTGTCGAAAAGCGTATTGCCGCTTTGCGTCATCACGAGGCGTGAGGGCACTTTTGTGGCGTTGGTGATGCTGTAACCCGTTCCGCCTTCTGGGGGATAGACAAAGTCGCAAGTTGGCTCTTCACCGTTTACGGTTGTAACTTCGAGGACAGGTAAACTTAATGCGCGAATGTCGGAGAGCGTTTGCGCTGTGGTGTGGCACGGCAGCAGGGCAAAGGCCATCGTGCAGAGCGTGGAAAGGAGAGTTCTCATATCTATTATGTATTATCTTGTGGATTACTTTGTGATAAGTCCCGTATAGGTCTTTCCGGTGGCGAGGAAGTAGAGGTGATACCACGCAAGCGTCTCGTAGCCTTGCGCCGTAAGGTGATAACCATCTGCGAGGTAGTATAGCGCGGCGTTATCTTTGGTAAAAGCGGCGAAGTCGTATTGGTGGAGTAGGGGCAACTCATGGTGCGCTGCTACGGCATCTTGCGCCACGACGTAGTCGTAGTATTTCGCGCCGAGGCTATTGACGGCGGCACTTTCTTTATCGTAGCCGCCGGGGTTTGCAAAAAATTTCAGTGCGTCGAAAATGTATATCTTGGCTTTGGGATTGAGGGCACGGAGGCTACGGATGCAGTAGTTGAGGCCGCCGCATTGACTCGCAAGGGCATCGGTGGCGTAGCCGTCGGCAGTACTGTAACTCTCCACAGTGCCGATGGGGTTGCTGGCAGTGTAGTCGTTGGTGCTGCACCAGAGGATATAGATGTCGGCCTTCGGGTCGGCGTAGTGATTGACCTGCTCGGGCACGCAGTTGTTGGCCGCCACGGCTTCCAGATCATTCTCTGCACCGAGATTGACCATACCGTCTATGGTGTTGATGCCATAGCCAGCCCCGCCGCGGCCGCAGAACTGTACTTCTACTTGAAGGTTGGACTTCAATAAGTCGGCATACGATGTCTTTATAGCGCGCACGGAGAGTGAGCCGCCGAAGATTTGGATGCGTTTGCCCCTGTTGGGCGACTTGCGGCAAGCGTTGCGTATGTCTTGTTGCGACAGCGTTATAGGGTCGCTTGGTGTTGGCTCATCTTTATCGCAACCGAAAAAGGTAAAGGTGCAAAAGATGGTGAGCAAAATGAGAATAGAATGTTTCATAATGAGGGGAGGTTATTTTGATGCTGCGCAAAATTACGCAAAAGCGTTGGTGTATTACCCCCCCGGAGTTAAAAGATGTTAAAATGCCGAAAAGAGTGCGTTTTTTACCCTTAAAGGGGGAAAAATATCGTGTTTACGGCGTGGCGATTGCGGCGTGTGCTGCGTATGGCCTGTGGTTGAAAGACGAAAAACAGCCCTTGCTGAGTAAGGCAAGGGCTGTGGCTTTGTATGCAAGAAAAGAAGAAGTGTGGCGCGGCGTGCGGGCTATTTCGCAATAAGCCCTGTATAAGTCTTTTCGGTGGCGAGGAAATAGAGGTGATACCACGCAAGCGTCTCGTAGCCTTTGGCGTTGAGATGGTAGCCGTCGAGATAGTATTGTGTGGCGTTATCTTTGGTGAAAGCGGCGAGATCAAATTGGCGAAGCACCGCGATGTCGTGGTACGCGCCGATGGCATCTTGCGCCAAAACGTAATCGTAGAATTTCGCGCCGAGGCTATTGACGGCGGCACTTTCTTTATCGTAGCCGCCGGGGGTGGCGAAGAATTTCAGCGCGTCGAAGATGTATATCTTGGCTTGGGGGTTGAGGGCACGGAGGCTCTGGATGCAGTAGTTGAGGCCACCGCATTGACTCGCAAGGGCATCGGTGGCGTAGCCATCGGCGGCACTGTAACTCTCCACCGTGCCGATGGGGTTGCTACCCGTGTAGTCGTTGGTGCTGCACCAGAGAATGTAGATGTCGGCCTTCGGGTCGGCGTAGTGATCGACTTGCTCAGGTACGCAGTTGTTGGCAGTGAAAGCGTGTGACCCGTTCTTTGCATCGAAATTGACTGTGCCATCGATGGTATTCAAGCCATAGCCTGCGCCGTCACGGCCGCAGAATTGTATCGTTGTATGGAGCGTGTGCTTCAAGATGTCGGCATACCGTGTCGCCATAGCGCGCACGGAGAGTGAGCCGCCGAAAATCTGGATGCGTTTGCCTCGATTGGGCGAATGAAGACAAGCCGTGCGTACGTCTTGACGCGTAAATCTCGAAGTAGTGAACGTGTCGTGCACGTCTGACTGGCAACTCAATAGTAAGGTTGCAAAGAAGAGGCAGAGCAGTCGTGTGAAAACATGTTTCATGCCGCAAAGTTAAGTTTTTATTGCGAATAAACCGTTGTTGTAACAAGAAAAATAAGTCGTGGTGAGGTAGGGTGAAGAGAGAGCAAAGACGCGTAAAATGGCAAGGGCAGACAGTTTTTCCTGTTTGCGCAGTTGGTTGAAACGCATTGCACAGGTCGTATTGCTTTGATTGCCAGTAAGATACGAAAAGTAGCCCTTGCCAAGGAGAGGCAAGTGCTACTTTTATAAGTGGAATATGCGTGATGATATTGAGCGAAATCGCCGCCGAGGTGTGCATGGTGCGCTCGTGGCTTCGACTAACCGCCGAAGGTATCTCGCTCACCTTTGACGCTTCGCTATGCGCCCCGACGGGTCAGCCCTTCGGCCTTCCGCCGCCGAGAAGCGCACGGTGCGCTCATGACTTCGGCTATCCGCCGAAGGTATCTCGCGCACTTTTGACGCTTCGCTGTGCGCCCCGACGGGTCAGCCCTTTGGCCTTCCGCCGCCGAGAAGCGCACGGTGCGCTCGTGACTTCGGCTATCCGCCGAAGGTATCTCGCGCCCCTTTGACGCTTCGCTGTGCGCCCCGACGGGTCAGCCCTTCGGCCTTCCGCCGCCGACGGCGCACGGTGCGCTCGTGACTTCGGCTAACCGCCGAAGTTGTCGTACATGATGCTCTCGGGCTCTACGCCGAGGCTGTCGAGCATGCCGACAACGGCCTTCGACATCGGGCCAGGGCCACACATGTAGTACTCGATGTCCTCGGGGGCTTCGTGGTCCTTGAGATATGTGTTGTACATCACCTGATGTACGAAGCCGGCCGTGTACTTCACGCCTGCTGCATCGGCGGCAGGGTCGGGACGGTTGAGAGCAAGGAGGAAGTGGAAGTTGGGATATTCCTTCTCGATGCTGAGGAAGTCGTCGAGGTAGAACACTTCGTTGAGCGCACGCGCACCATAGAAGTAGTGCATCTCGCGGTCGCGCGTCTGAAGCGTCTTGGTCATGTGCATAATCTGAGCACGCAGAGGAGCCATACCAGCACCACCGCCGACCCATATCATCTCCTTCTTGCTGTCGAAGTGGGGATGGAAGTCGCCATAAGGGCCACTCATGATGACCTTATCACCCGGCTTGAGCGTGAAGATATAAGACGAGGCAATACCCGGATTGACATCCATGAAGCCGCTACGGTCGGGCTTGAACGGCGGCGTAGCGATACGCACCGTCAGCATAAAGACATCACCCTCAGCGGGGTAGTTGGCCATAGAGTAGGCACGGATGGTGGGCTCGGGATTGACGCACTTCAACGGGAAAAGGCCAAACTTCTCCCATGCAGGGAGGTACTCGGGCGTGATGAGATCCTTGTCGATGTCCTTGTCGTACGACATCTCAAATGCGGGAATCTTAATCTGTGCATAACTACCAGGGAGGAAGTCCATGTGGGCTCCTGCGGGCAACTGTACCTTAAACTCCTTGATGAACGTCGCAACGTTCTTGTTGCTGATGACGGTGCACTCATACTCTTTCACACCCATTACGCTGGCGGGCACGTTGATGCCGAGGTCGCCCTTGACCTTGCACTGGCAGCCGAGACGCCAATGCTCTTTCACTTGCTTGCGGGTGAAGTGACCCTTCTCGGAGTCCAGTATCTCGCCGCCACCTTCGGGGACTTGGCATTTGCACTGGCCGCAACTACCCTTACCACCGCATGCCGATGGGAGGTAGATGCCTTGCTCGGCAAGGGTGGAGAGCAGGCTGGCGCCTTGTCCCACGCTGATGGTGTCCTTGCCGTTGATGGTGATATTGACATTGCCCGAAGGCGAGAGGTATTTCTTGGCTACCAGCAGGATGACTACCAGCAGCAGTATCGTCAGGAGAAAGACGCCGATACTCAATAATATAAAAGTCGTGTTCATATTGCTATTTGCTGGTTAGATGGTGAGACCTGAGAAGCACATGAAGGCCATAGCCATAAGGCCTACGGTGATGAAGGTGATGCCAAGGCCGCGCAGGGGCTTGGGCACATCGGTGTAGGCCATCTTCTCGCGGATGGCAGCCAGAGCCACGATGGAGAGCGTCCAGCCTATACCGCTACCGAGTGCATAGACGATGCTGTCCCATACATCGCCGATGGCCTGCGAAGAGGTGGCGGGGTCCATCTGTATGCGTTGCTGCATGAAGAGGGACGCACCCATGATGGCGCAGTTTACAGCGATAAGGGGCAGGAAGATGCCGAGGGCAGCATAGAGTGAAGGGCTAAACCGCTCGACAATCATCTCTACGAGTTGCACGATACCGGCGATGACGGCGATGGATGTGATGAAGGCAAGGAAACTCAGATCCACGCCTTCTGCAAGGCAGTCAGGACCCAGCACCTTGGTTTGCAGCAAATAGTCCACAGGGACGGTGATGAGCAGCACGAAGGTGACGGCGACGCCGAGGCCGAGCGCCGTCTTCACGTTCTTGGATACGGCAAGATATGAGCACATACCCAGGAAGAACGCGAATATCATATTGTCCACGAAGATGGAGCGGACGAAGAGCGAAAGCATATGTTCCATTTCTATTCTTTGTTAGGGGTTAGTACTCTTATTCTTCTATCTTGTTGATGGAGCGATGCGCCCAGATGACGCAGCCCACGATGATAAGTGCATAGCGGGCATGGTCATCATGTCGTTGTGGAAGAAGGCCCAGTCGCTCGGGACAATCTCAAAGCCGAGGAGGCTACCGCTGCCCAAGAGTTCACGCACGAAACCTACGACCACAAGTATCCAAGCATAGCCAAGGCCGTTGCCGACACCGTCGAGAAAAGATTCCCAAGGGCCATTCATCATGGCGAAGGCTTCCAGACGGCCCATCAGTATGCAGTTGGTGATGATGAGGCCGACATAGACGCTCAACTGGGTGCTCACGTCATAGGCGTAGGCTTTGAGTATCTCCGACACGATGGTCACGAGAGCGGCCACCACAACGAGCTGCACGATGATGCGGATGCGGTTGGGTATGGTGTTGCGAATAAGAGAGATGATAACATTGGAAAACGCAGTGATGACCGTCACGGAGAGACCCATGACGATAGCGGGCTTCAACTGCGAAGTGACGGCGAGCGCAGCGCAGATGCCCAGCACCTGCGCCACAACGGGGGTGGTGAGAGTAAGAGGACCTGCGAATACCTCTTTTTGCTCTTTCGAAAAAAGTTTACTCATAGTGTTTGTCCTCCTTATTTAATAGTGTGTGCTTTGAAGTACTGCTGATAGCGGGCGATGCAGTCGCGCAGCATGTTGTGGACGCCGTTGGAGGTGAGGGTAGCACCCGTGATGGCATCTACGTCAGAGGCGGGGTTTTCCACCTTCTTGGTGACGCTGAGCACCACCTCGCTGAAGTCAGTATCTGCAAAGGCCTTCTTGCCGACAAATTTGTTTTGGAAGTCTTCCTCGACGATGCGGGCACCAAGGCCAGCGGTCTCGCTCTCATGAGAGAAGTGGGCACCTGCCACGGTCTGGAAGTCGGACTTGAGGGAGATGTAGCCCCACAGACCGCCCCAGAGGCCACGGCCAGTGAGGGGAATGACATAGAGCGTGTCTGTGCCTGTCTGACAGATGTAGAGCGGCAGGTTGTCGTCAGTGATGGCCTTGTTCTCGATGGAGAAAGCGTCGTTGCCTACGCTGTCGCCTTTGGCGTTAAGCACCAACTGGCAAAGGACGGCCTTGTCGAAGGTAGCCTCCACTTGGTCGCTGGCGATGCCGCGCTGACCGATGGCAGCCAGTATCTGTGAACGCTTGTCGTTATCTATGTTCTTCTGCTGCGTCTCGTGCAGGGCAAGCGACACGAAAGCAAGCAGGAATGCTACGACGATGACTGTCACCGAAGCATACACAATCGTATAGACGTTGCTGTTTGTATTGAGTTTCATGGTGTCAGTGTTGGGATTATTTGATCATACGTTTCATGCGCTTGCTGATGTTGGCTTGTACGAAGCAGTAGTCGATCAGCGGGGCAAACATGTTCATAAAGAGGATGGCGAGCATCATACCTTCGGGGAAGCCGGGGTTGAGGACGCGGATGGTGATGGCGAGTGCGCCGATGAGGAAGCCGTAGATGTACTTACCCTTTTCGGTGCGTGCGCTGGTCACAGGGTCGGTAGCCATAAAGACAGCACCGAAGCAGAAACCACCGAGGAGCAGGTGGTTGCAGCCAATGTGTGCCACGACGTTGTCGGCGGGCATACCAGCGTCGAAGAGCCATGCCACGACAGCACCACCGACAAAGACGCTGAGCATAGTGCGCCAAGAGGCGATGCGGGTGATGAGCAGGATGGCTGCGCCGATGGCGATGGCGATGACGGAGGTCTCGCCGATGCTACCGGGCATAGTGCCCAAGAGCATATCGCTCATAGAGGAGGTGATGTCCTGTCCATTGGCAGCGAGACCGAGCGGGGTGGCCTGCGTGAAGGTGTCGGGCAGGTCATAGCCGAGGCCAAGCCACGACTGGGTGCTGACCCAGCAGTTTTCGCCACTCATCTCGGAGGGCCAAGCGAAGAAGAGGAA